>NZ_PNDF01000066.1:0-1624 GCF_005887195.1 Pseudoalteromonas sp. S1650
TGCGATGGGGGGACGGAGCAGGCTAAACAAGCATGGCGTTGGTTGTCCATGTGAAAGTGAGTAGGTTGGTGACTTAGGAAAATCCGGGTTGCTAAGACTGAGACACGAGACGAGCCACTAAGGTGGTGAAGTTGTTGATGCCATACTTCCAGGAAAAGCCTCTAAGCTTCAGATTATACCGAATCGTACCCCAAACCGACACAGGTGGTCAGGTAGAGAATACTAAGGCGCTTGAGAGAACTCGGGTGAAGGAACTAGGCAAAATTGTACCGTAACTTCGGGAGAAGGTACGCTCCTATCTGTGATGAGACTTGCTCTCTAAGCGGACGGGAGCCGCAGTGACCAGGTGGCTGGGACTGTTTATTAAAAACACAGCACTGTGCAAAATCGCAAGATGACGTATACGGTGTGACACCTGCCCGGTGCCGGAAGGTTAATTGATGGGGTTAGTTTTCGGACGAAGCTCTTGATCGAAGCCCCGGTAAACGGCGGCCGTAACTATAACGGTCCTAAGGTAGCGAAATTCCTTGTCGGGTAAGTTCCGACCTGCACGAATGGTGTAACCATGGCCACGCTGTCTCCACCCGAGACTCAGTGAAATTGAAATCGCAGTGAAGATGCTGTGTACCCGCGGCTAGACGGAAAGACCCCGTGAACCTTTACTACAGCTTGGCACTGAACATTGACCCTACATGTGTAGGATAGGTGGGAGGCTTTGAAGCAGAAACGCTAGTTTTTGTGGAGCCGTCCTTGAAATACCACCCTTGTAGTGTTGATGTTCTAACGTTGGCCCCTAATCGGGGTTACGGACAGTGCCTGGTGGGTAGTTTGACTGGGGCGGTCTCCTCCCAAAGAGTAACGGAGGAGCACGAAGGTTGGCTAAGTACGGTCGGACATCGTACGGTTAGTGTAATGGTAGAAGCCAGCTTAACTGCGAGACAGACACGTCGAGCAGGTACGAAAGTAGGTCATAGTGATCCGGTGGTTCTGAATGGAAGGGCCATCGCTCAACGGATAAAAGGTACTCCGGGGATAACAGGCTGATACCGCCCAAGAGTTCATATCGACGGCGGTGTTTGGCACCTCGATGTCGGCTCATCACATCCTGGGGCTGAAGTCGGTCCCAAGGGTATGGCTGTTCGCCATTTAAAGTGGTACGCGAGCTGGGTTTAGAACGTCGTGAGACAGTTCGGTCCCTATCTGCCGTGGGCGTTTGAGAATTGAGAGGGGTTGCTCCTAGTACGAGAGGACCGGAGTGAACGAACCGCTGGTGTTCGGGTTGTCATGCCAATGGCACTGCCCGGTAGCTACGTTCGGAACTGATAAGCGCTGAAAGCATCTAAGCGCGAAGCAGGCCTCGAGATGAGTTCTCACTAGACTTTTAAAGTCTCTGAAGGGCCGTTGAAGACTACAACGTTGATAGGCAGGATGTGGAAGTGGTGTGAGCCATTAAGCTAACCTGTACTAATTACCCGTGAGGCTTAACCATACAACGCCAAACGCGTTTTATGACAGCGTAACGAACAGAAGTTAAGTTACTAAAGTAGACATTTACTTGATATCAGAATTCCAGATTTATTAATTTGCTCAAAAGAGCGAATTAAAACCAAATTTGCTTGGTGAC
>NZ_PNDF01000067.1:0-37650 GCF_005887195.1 Pseudoalteromonas sp. S1650
AGCTAAAAAAAATAACTATGAGAGAAAATGTGAATCCGATATAACAGTATTTAAGTCTGTTGGCACAGCGTTAAGTGATCTTATAACTGCACATTATATTTATAAGTCATTAAAAAATGAGTAGCTTATTACTTTTATTACTAGGGCTTTGTTTTGTTATGTTGAGCTTACTAACATTTATAAGGTGGCTCAGGATTCGTTATGATAAGCACCATTGGCGAGTTTGTGAAATTGTAAACATTAACAATGTAATTGATAATAACGTGCGCAATTTAGAGCTTTTGCACTACAGGAAGATATTAGTCAGCTATAAATTCAAAGGTAATTTTTATAGTGTTTTTGTTGCTTTTGATCAGCAGCTTATAGCCCAGTTTAAAAATGGGATTGATTGTACAATTTTAATTGATTCTAACAATCCTAATGTCACTTATCTTAATAGTAATTATTGGGTGAAGTACTGTGGAGTTTGGTTTTTTTCGGGCATTATTTTTATAGCTTTAAGTTTCTTAATCCACATCTGAATTGGGTATAATAAGAGAGCAGGTTAAGGTTTTTGCTTAAAGTGTGTAGTTTAGCTTTTTAAAAAATGTATCTTATTTTTTAAAAGTTAAAATAGCTTACGACAACTGGAAAATCTTTTTTCTCATTTAAATATTAGTTGACTATAGTTTTTTCTCAAAGTGGTGATACAAATAAAAGGGAATCATAAGTATTAAATATTTAGGGTATACCTGTAATTAATAATTTAAAGGTTAGGCATATTTTATTCCTATAATCGATTGTCAGGGTATAGGTTTTTACTAAGGCTAAGTTGCAGGTTCGATCCCTGCCGAGAGCGCCATTTGCTCCCCAACCTTTTCTTGATAGTAAATACTAACATTCAAGTAAATGGTGACCTGAGTGTGACCAAGTTAAAAACGTTGACTTAAACTCACCATTAATTTTTAAAAGTGTTAATCTAATACTCTAACTAGCACATTTTACATCTAGCTAAGGAGTTGCATTATGATATACCTAGATTCAGCCGCATCTTACCCACTTCTTTCTGAAGTTAAAGAATAACTAATGCACGCATTTGAAAACTGTTATGCGAATTCTGCCTCTAGTCACCTATTAGGTGAATTAGCCTTAGCCAAGGTCAATGATGTAAGAGAGCTGCTAGCTGATGAAATAGGGGCTTTCCAAGTGAAATAGTTTTCACCAGTGGTGCAACAGAATCAAACAATATAGCTTTTAAAAGTTTATTGCTTGGAGATGAAAACCTAAAAACTAAAAAACACATTGTGATTTCATCAATAGAGCACAAATGTATTTTTGCAATCTGCGATTACTTCCAAAAACTAGGTTATGACATTTCACTTGTCAAACCAAATGCTAATGGGGTGATCACAGCTGAAAATGTTAAAGCAGTAATAAAAGAAGGTACAGCTCTTGTATCTATAATGCATGTATATAATAAAAATAAGCGCGACCGCGTTTTTCAAATTTTAGCAAACCTCGCTCGCGGCGGTGCATTAATTCGCAAGCACTTATTTTAAGGTGCTTCATCGCTTCTTTGCTGCTAAGCCAAACACCTTTTGAGAATTTAGCGCTATGTTACTTGAGAGATCCCCTTCAGCTTTTCGGTACTCAGGTATCAATCAATTTTCTCCAAAAGCTGGCCAACCTCACAATCGAAAAGTTCACAGAGTTTATCAATAGCTTCTAAATCAATACGTTGTGCTGTTTCTTTGTAAAGAAGAGTTATTGTATTTCTATGTAGCCCCGTTTCTCTGGCAACATCCATAACTTTCATTTTCCTTTCGCCCATTAGGCGAGCTAAGTTACATCTAATCACACCATTTAACCTCTAAAGTAACTTTTTGTCACCTAAAATGACAAAAAGTCATTGGCAAATGCATCTGCGGGTGCATAATGTTATTCAGGATGACAAAAAGGTTTTCTGAATTAACCTTTGTCATTTATATTAGCATGACAATTAGGTGAATACTATGCAATCAACATCTACTTATTTAACTACATCAGAGTTATCAAAACTTATTAAATATGACTGTCGAACTATTCGAGAGCAATTGAAAGATTCGGTATTGCTGGAGGGGGTTCATTACATACGCCCATTTGGAGGGCGAAAGATCCTATACGACTGGGGGGCTATACAGCGTGATATGTGTAAATTTTCTTTACAAGCTATGGCAATTCCAATGTCAAATGGAGGTATTTGTCATGGGTAGTATTAATTCACGTGGCTCAGGAAAATTGTACCTCGATTTCAGGTATAGAAATCAAAGATGTCGAGAGCAAACTGAGTTAAAAGACACACCTGCAAATAGAAAAAAGCTTCAAAAGTTACTCGATAAAATTGAGGCTGAGATTTTATTAGGGTGCTTTGATTACGCGAAAACGTTTCCTAATAGTTCTCGATTAAAAAAGATCAAGTATGCAGAAGAGGTTTTAAAAAACTCTGATGCTAGCTTTCCAATATTTAAGGACTTTGCTGAACTTTGGTTTACTGAAATGCAAGTTCAATGGCGGAAAAGTTATATCGCAACGATTCGAAATATATTGTTTAACAGGTTGATACCGTTTTTTGGAGAGATGCCAATAAATGAAATATCAAAATCACAGTTACTCAATTTTAGAGTGCAGTTAACACAATTGAAAAAAAATGGCGGTGGTTTGTTCTCTCCAAATCATATAAATCGGCATATGAAAGTTATGAGGTCGATTTTGCAAGAAGCAGCGGATCGATATGATTTTATAACTCCTTACAAAGGTATAAAGCCATTGAAAGGGCCTAAGCATCATATAAAGCCTTTATCTACGAATGAAATTGCGTTGATCCTCGAGAATGTACGTGAAGACTTTAAAGAGTATTTTACAGTTAGAATTTTTACGGGTATGCGTACTGCAGAAATTGATGGCCTTAAGTGGAAATTTGTTGATTTTGAGCAGCGTGTTATTTTAATTCGAGAAACATTAGTTTCTGGTCGTGAAGAGTATACGAAAAATGACTTCAGTCAGCGTGAAATTCAAATGAGTGATGTAGTGCTTCGAGCAATGATGAGTATGAAAAAACGAACAGGGCATCTTAAATATGTTTTTTGTGACAAGAATGGAAAACCTCTCGATCATAATTGGGTAACAAAAAGTGTGTGGTACCCATTGCTTAGGCGGTTAGGAATTGAAAGAAGGGTTCCCTATCAAATGAGGCACACCGCAGCAACTTTGTGGTTAGCTTCAGGTGAGAGCCCTGAGTGGATAGCTAATCAAATGGGGCATGCAAATACTGAGATGCTATTCCGTACATATAGCAGGTATGTCCCAAATTTAACTAGGAAAGACGGTTCTGCAGCTGATGGTTTCTTCAGCAAAATTTTAAAGCCAAGCCGATAAAGCTATACTTTTTATTACTTCAGGAATTTGATTATGAAAACTTTTGAAATTGACTCTATACAGCCATTACTATCTGATGTTATTGAATTTAAAAGATTTATGGGTCGTTACTATTTAAGTAATATAACTATAAAGGAAGACTCCATTGGCCAAAAATGTTGGGTTCTGACTTTATCTGATGGCACCGGTGATTTTAATGTTTATTGTAACTCTCAAGAGTTGATGAGTATTGAACTTAAGTCCCATAGCATAGTGCATGTTGAAGCTGCTCTTTTACAGACTCATGGTAGTGCTTACTTTAAGTGTAAGAATTTATTGGAATGTAACCATTCACATAAGCTTGGAGAAGATCTGTCAAATCTACCAAGATCGCAATGTCCTTTGCCAAAGTACTTTGACGCTCTCATCGTTCTCGTAAGCCGTGTACAAAACCCATATCTAAGATCCTTTATTAGGTCTGTATTGTTACAAAAGTCAGTGGGAGTAAGGTATCTGCAGTGCCCTGCGAGTCTTAATTATCATCATAATTATCCTGGTGGATTATTGAGACATTCTGTTGAAATAGCATGGGATATTTTGGGAGTAGGTGACTTAAATTCGCATGAAAAAGATATCGCTGTTGTTGCCGCGTTATTACATGATATTGGTAAAACGCTTACTTTAACGTCATCAATGCGAAGAACAGAAATCGGTAAGTTAGTGGATCACAGTCAGTTAACTCTTGAAGTTTGCTCTAATGAACTTAAGAAGCTGGAAAGCTTGGCTCCAAATGTTGCGAACCATCTGAGGCATGCATGGACTTGTTATTCACCCAAAGCTAGGTATGGCTTCAAACCTAAAACTCAGGTTGCAAAGTATTTACAAAAAGTTGATAGAATGAATGCTGAAAATGACTATGGAGAGGGATTCATTCCACAATTTTCGAACGTTACAGAAGTGCTACGTGAAACGGTTGGAGGTTAGAATGAACTTGATTAATTGTGATTTTCAAAAAGTGGCAGGTTCTAAGTTGTTAAAAGCATTAAAAAAAGAGCTTTATTTGAATGTAGGTGAGCCATTTACCCAGTTAATGGTAAGACCGCAAAAGACTTTTGAAGGCTATCAGTTAGATCCTGCTACTCATGCAAAGGCACAGGCTGTTCTACAGTACTTTAGCTCTTTTGGTTGTCCTATCAGTATGTTGAGGCTGGGGCGCTCTCTATCTCCTATGAATAAATTTGCAGGGTCTATACTTTCAGATGAGTTTGCTCAAACATATTTAATTTATGGTTTTCGAGTTATGCATATGTTTAAAAGTGACTTTACTGTGAGAGATAAACTAGTTGCTTACATAGCAAGCGTAGAGTTTAGGCAATCGTCGGAGTTACTTCTTCATTATATTCAAGATAAAAAGTTAGATGCTGAGGCTGAAGTCGTAGGGCTCGCGTTAACTGGTATGGCAAGAGATGGACCAAGTATATTAAAGTTTTGATATGTAGTACAAATAATGCAAATTTTTGATGAAAACTTGTACTGCACTATTTATTTTATCGCCAAAATAAAAAAGATTATTTTATAACTCCAATCAAATCATTATCCTGAGCAAATGAAATATATAAGTGAGTACATTGGTGCTGTACTGATTTACTTTATGTTTTTTTATGAGCTTATCTTCTGATGGGTGCGATAATGTTAAAATCAATTTCCCCTCCGGATACCTTGCTTTCCCTATTACTCTGTTGGTATCCAACATGATTGGGATTTGGTGGCTTTTTGCTTTCCATTTTTTTAGCAACTCAGAAGTTTTTTTACTTTTTGCAGGTGATAATTTTAATCGCCAACGGTTTTTCGGGAAAATTTGAACTAAAATGTCAAGATAGCGCTCTAGCTCTTCAGGGGATGAAAAAATAATACCTGGTTTTGAAGTATTGGTATTGTTAATAAAATAATTGATACACCAATTGATCTTACTTTTATTCTGCTTAAAAATAGATCTGAGTTTTGCAATAGCTAAGTCTGCTTCTAACAGTTCCTCATTAGATTGAGGTGTTGATGGGGCTAAAGGTTCACCTATTGGTGTTTCGGCTTTGTACCGGGAAAATATCCGAGATTTATTCTTTGACGTTATTAGATTAGAGGTGTCTTTTGCTTTAATTATCCACCGACTAATGAGCTCTTCATCAAGGTTAAATCTAAACACCAACTCATTTATGGTTGCTTTTTTTTCTGCCGCTTGCAGCACAGCGAGACATATCTCGGCAGATGGTGCCTGTCGGTCTCGTAGATAAACATCCTTTTCGATTTGACTATTGTGTTTGTCGTTTAAACTCCTCTCAGGAAGGAGAATTTTTTGACTATATTTTTCTAGCCTCCTATGTAAGGTAGTTGCAAAAAAATTGATTTCTATGTGTTTTTCCGGCACATCTTTATCACCTATTGTGCGGCTGATAATGTTGCTCGAAAGACCTGAAATTTGTTTAAATAAATTAATAGATAAAAGGTGTTGGGTGTCTTTTAATTTATTGGACGCTATGCGATCTGTAAAGTGCAGGTAATTGTTGAATGTTGTTTCTGGTGTTAAGTGCCCAGCAAAACCAGCTAAAGCCCAGTAAATGTCTCGCTTAACTTCATGGTTGTCAAAACCACCTAGTGCTCTTTTTATTTCTCTAATTTGATCTTCAGGGTAGCTGATGACTTCTTTAATTAATTCTTTATCATTTTCCAAGATGATTTGGAGCCTGGAAAGGGTGGTATGGCGAAAATGATGAAAGATAAATGGGAAATCAGTAATTTTTGACAATAGCATCTTTGCTAATGTGCTGACGTAGTTACCATCCAAAGGAATATGGACACTTTGCTCATGAGAAAACAGCAGGGTTTGACTGCTATTATCAAGCGATTTTTTATAAGCTAAATAGTCTTCAAAGAGTTTGGACTCCTCCATTTTCATAAGTACTGACAGCGGAACTTTTCGCAGAGCACTAGAGGATTTGTTATTACCATACCTGTTATTGCGAACAAATAACCAGCGATCAGGTGAAGACTCAACATCTTGAAGTCTAAGTTTTAGTAACTCACCACGCCTCAGTCCGCAGCGAAATGCGATTACATACAAGCACTGGAGCATTTGCTTTCTTCTATAGGTTGCTGACATTTTTCCAATAGATTGCATAAAGACTTCAAATGCTTGCTCGGGTATAAAGGCAGCTTTGATAAATGAATGACTCTTTGAGGTTGCATCAGCTAAAGAGCTCGTTAATAGCGGCAGATCATGATTACGACTAAGATACAAATGAAATTGATTAAACCTGCCAGCCATATAATGGCGGTTTTTTTCACTGAGTTGGATATCTAGAATATCGCGGTAAAGGGATTCAAAATCTTCGGAATCCAAATCGTCTATATCGATAGTTGCAGTTACTGCCAGCCATGGTTTACCAATTGCGGAGAAATAGCGTGAAACGGTTGAAACTTTTTTGTTTTCAGCAAGCAAACTGATAAACCACTCAATAAGCATGGACAGTGGTTTTGGGTGTTGATTTGACTCCAGTTTTTGAAGCTGAGCTATTGCAGCTTTAGGTGTATTTTTATTTGAGCCTTTTTGTATAGGTGATAGGCAAGATCTGATCATTGTAACAACGCGTTCATAATTGCTTACCAGAACTGTATGGTTACGGGATTGAGGCGTTTTGTTTGCGGCAGGAATACGAGTTAATTCATCTAGGACATTATTGATGACAGTAAAGGAAGGTCGTGCAACAAGTATGTTATGGTTTAACTGAGGTAATGAGGCGGAGGGAACTTTACCAACCAGATATTGAACCATTGCTTGATTTAATCTTACACAGTTTAACTGCTCAGTAACGCCGACCGCAGACTCAGCAAACTGCCGCATGCTTTTTACAGTCTTTTTGATAGACGGGTCTATGTGTGTAAGTTGATCTTTGACTAACTGCCAAGCCGTAGGTACTTCATCAGCTTTAATGGAGTTTCTTAGGCTTAGAAAATGGTTTATCCAGGCAAGCGTTAAATTGTCAGGATACCAACGACGTAAAGTGATGGGTTGTTCATTTAGAAAAGCATTATGCGCCTGAGCTTTGGCGTTAAATGTTAAGTCGAGCCAGATAGTTTCTGCCGTTTGAGTAAGCGGTTTATTATCTTCAAGCAGCTGTTTTCTTAGTGATACAAGCGCTTCAGCAATACACACGCCTCCAAAAATAGCGGCCGAGATTAAAGTATTAGCGAGTACCTGCTCTGATGTAATTGCCTTTTCAGTGGCACTTCTTTTTTCTAACGTATCAAACCATTGTTCTACCCATTGGTTTAATGATTTGCTGCGTTTAAACCACTTTTCAGTCCTTAATGGTTTTTCTCTTTGAACCCTTTGTATATAGGGTGGGACATCCAATAACCATTTTTCATTTTTATTACCATCATTAATGAATTTGGCAAGGTAATTTCGGGCAATTCTAAGATCAGTTATCGATGTGTTATCTACTTCAATTTTTTGTAATAATTTGACTATCTGCCTTTTGTAGCGTTCTGAACTTATATTTACATGCGATTTAGTCAACTCTGGTAGCAAATCGGCAATAAGATAATGAGTATGTTTTTCTATCGCTTGTTGGTGTTTTTTTCTTTTGTGAGCTCGTTCTTTGGCGCCAAATAATGTTTTTTTCTCATTTGCTTCCGTCATTATTGAGAACTCCAGGGGGCTTGCGCTTTAATTTTGAGTTCATCAACCAAAAGTGTATTAATAACTGTTGCGATGTCCTTCAAATCAGCCATGCAAATTCCGCTGTATCTGCTGAGCGCATCCCCACAGCTACTGATGTGCCCCATCCACCCATCCACTAAATGGCCATGGATACGGTTCTTACGCAGCCAGGTACGCATGAAATGTCGGTGCCAATTAAGCTTTAAAGGCAAAATATCTCTACTGTAAACCTCTAAGTTTGCAGGGGTGACGGCTATAAAATTCAAATCATTTAAAAAGAAAAATAACGGGCCCTCAGCTGTGAGAGCATTTTGAATTTGTTTACCTGTTTCGATTTTAATGTTCGTGATAAATGACAGGATATTGGTTAGGTGCGCCTTATAAAAGAGTAACTGGTCAATGGCAATTTTCGGTAATGCGACAACCCTAGCAGAAAGTGAGCTCCTTACTTCTTTATCGGATATATACAAGGTACCGGCATTGAAATCGAAGCAGTTTAGGGTTTCATAGGGGTGCCTGACGGGTCTGTGTCCAGTGGATAGATTAAGCATATATAGGATATATATGGTGTAAATATTATGAAATTCTTCTAGGGCGCTCCATTTCATATTTCTAAGTACCGATAAACGGTCGTGAAGTAGCGCAAACATCTTTGCTAATGTATCAGATTTAACTTGTAGCTGACTGCCAACAGTTATCTCTGTTGGTTGGTTTATTTCATTCGCAAATAATTGATTGGTATTTACCAATACATTTTTTACAAATTTCTGGTGAAGTTGGAGCAACTGTCCCACGTTGACTTGGTAGTATGAGCACCCAGGCTCTTGCTGGATACTTTTCCCTAATAGCAAAGCGATTTCTGTTGCATCAACACCTTTGCTGTTCATAAAATAGGAAAGATAGTTAATAATTCGTGGAAGTGTCAGCCTAGTATGCTTTTCTTTATTTATTGTATCGATAATACATTGCACAGAATCTTTAATTTGAATTAGATCTATTGTGGTTGTTAGTAATTTTGATAAGGCCGAGGTTAACTGTTTCGGCAAGCTCATAATCACTTTCCCGATAGAACGATTTAGCAAGGTTTCAAGAGGTGTATCAACTTTATGTTCAGGTAAGCTCGGTTTATATAACCATACAGGTTGGTTTTTAAATGGACCATTATCTTTAATAACGAGTGAATGATTGTTATATTTAATCTCTTCAAGATTCTTACCAATTAGCAAACAAGTCAGAAGGTAAGCGCAATTATCATCAGCCTCTACATAGTTCATGCAGTGCTCTACCAAGCAGGTTATTTCAAATCGCGTGAGTTGCCTATACTCACAAGTAAGTTGTTTTTCTCGCCTGAAAATGTTGTTTGCTGCAGCTTTAGCCAGTTGGTTCTGAAGTGATAAAGAATGCATTACTTCATCAGGTGCAATTAAGTTGATTGCAAAAAATCGCTTTGCCGACTGCTGATCTGCTATGTGCTCCAAGTCGTCGATATTGATATCATTCTCGTCATTTTCCAAAGGATATATTGTAAATTCGGTTAGGTTATCTTCATCTTTATCACTCATATAAGCTGGTTCAGCGGGCGCATAATCAGGTCTTTTCGGGTTTGACCCT
The DNA here is from genome assembly GCF_005887195.1 of Pseudoalteromonas sp. S1650. Lineage (NCBI taxonomy): Bacteria > Pseudomonadati > Pseudomonadota > Gammaproteobacteria > Alteromonadales > Pseudoalteromonadaceae > Pseudoalteromonas > Pseudoalteromonas sp. S1650. The sequence goes on from NZ_PNDF01000067.1 coordinate 9,701, forward strand.
GTACCAGATTTACGTTTTACGTTTCGCGGATAATAACGTGGCGCCTTATTGTGATAGTTTTTTAACAATGCAATAATCGAAGTTAAGTGATGACTCCCATAGCGACCTTTATTTTTAAGGAGCATTAGTTCTTTTATGAGACTACTATTATCAAGAGCGAAATCTGGCAACTCAGGTAATAGACTTGCACAAAACCTGTCGGTAAATAGAAGCCGAATAGCATCTAGTGCTCTTTTAATAACACCATAGTAATTATCAAGCTTAATAAGGGTGGAGGCAGCCAATATTATTTTTGCCTGAATAATTAGTCCTTTTGTGAACTCATCACTTGTTAGCGCATAGGTCGATAGGATAAAGGCATTGCAAGCTTGTTCTTTAAGTAGACCACTTTTTTTTATTTCAGAAAAAATGGCTTCTAATGTGCCTTTATCTTGCAAACTTACTGTTAGGTCATTAGGTAACTCAAGAGCTTGGATTTCGTCATCATACACATTTGGTGAAATCTGTTGGATTGTTTTGATTGTCATCCCAACCTGTTGTATGAGTATTTTTTTTGTGTACTCAGGCCTATCAGTCTTTGGCTCTTCTAGTAGTAAATAAATTGACATTAATTACTCCTTAAGAGCTCATTTAATACAGATTTATGCTCTGTTTCAGTTTTAGTAATTTTTGTTTTTCTTAATTGGTTGCGGATCGCAGAACGAGATTCATTTGTTAGGTTGGAAACTGTTTTCAAAGCAGAAGATGAATAAGAGCCGTTTAGGAGTTGCTTCTTTATGTTCGAGGGTATCTTATCAAGCAGTTCAGTTAGTTGAGCAAGATTGCTACTTCGATGGAGATCGCTGGAATGTTTACATAACTGATAAGCCCAAGCAGTTTTCACTATTTCGCCGCTTGGAATATGTTTATGAATAATTATGCTTATGTCTTGCAATTGTCTGATTTTACATTCATCAAGCCACTGCCAACCTGCGAAAAACTCGAACGAATTGTTGGGGGCCTCAATAACGTGAACAGGTTCTAATGTTTGAGATAGTATGATAAATTCTTGCGGCAGTAGCCTGTTGCTAATCTGGTGCCTCAGATCTTTACTTAATGCGTACGCTGGCCGAGCTAATTCATGACACGAAAGACTGCAGTGCCTTAAACTGATTGACCTAATTTTTTTAGTAACTGCCATGGCCTACCCTTTGCCCTAATCCATATTTTATTGTGCTTTTTATTTTAGTGATGGTCAAATTTGGTCATATAGCGACCAGTTATTTGATTGGGATTGTGACTTGACTGTGACTATAGTTCTAAATTGGCGTTAAACGACTCTTGAATGTTTTATTAATATTGTACAATGAATCAATGGATTACAAACAAAACCACTTAACACCTAATAATAATATTTAGCGATGCCACTCTCCGGAGGCTAAGTTGCAGGTTCGATCCCTGCCGAGAGCGCCATTTGCTCTTCACTTTAATATCTTCTAAGCTCGATTTATTCCTTCAGCAATCTCAAAAAGCTAATGACTTATCAACCTATCGCCTGTGGCGACTACGATAAATATGAATTATGGTGCATGCATAACTCTTTATTACGCATTACCTTAGAATCTGGTGAGCAGTTAGAAGGAAAAGCTGAGACCCTCAAAATACTCAACTCCGATGGCGAGCACCTGATTTTGGCAACAAAAAAAGGCGAACATGCCATCCGCCTTGATTTAATTAAAAAGGTTGTCGAGCTATAGCCATTTTTTATTTTTAAAGTAAATGCCAATCCCAACGGTTAGCACCACCAAGAAAATAATAAACAAGCTAAATGCGTAAGGGCTTTCAGTGCCCGGAATACCGCCTACGTTTACACCTAATAAGCCTGTTAAGAAGCCAAGTGGTAAAAACAATGCAGCAACCACCGACATCACATACATGCGCTGATTTAGTTGCTCAGATACTTGGCTAGTAATTGCTTGTTGAATAATTTGCGCGCGTTCAATTGAGCTATCTAGCTCTTCTAAGTAACGGATCAACATATTAGTTGTTTCGTTTAAGCGTGCCTTATCGTCTTCATCTAACCACTTATACTTGTTGTTTAACAAAGTAATAAGTGCTTCTTTTTGTGGCCGTAGATAACGTTTTAACGCGATTGTCTGGCGGCGAATTTGTGCTAATGATTGATGATCAAAGCCTTTGTTTGGTTCATCAATTTCATCTTCAAATCCATCGAGTGTGTCATCTAAATTGTCGATAACAGCTTGCATACGCGAGGTTAGGTTTTGCGCTAATTGGCACACTAACTCAGAAATTGTGCAAGGACCATTGCTGCCATCGAACGATTCAACAATATCTTGCACCGATAATAAACGGCGCTTACGGGTTGTGACCACAATGCTTTCGTTAATAAACAAGCGTAGCGAGACCATGTCTTCTGGACTTTGCGCTGGGTTTAAGTTAACTCCACGTAAAAACAGCATATTACCATTAGTGACTTTACTTAAACGCGGGCGTGTTTCATCGGCAATAAGCGACTCAAGTTCGTAATCAGTTAATAAATTACTTTGCTCAAGCCATTCAACGGCTTCAGCTTGACTGTAGTCCATGTGCACCCAAAGTTTTCCGTGTTCGGGTTGCCAATTTTGCAGCTCAGTACTATTTTCAATAGCACGTGCACCGCCTTGTTCGTCTAAGATTAAGACATGAAGTAACCCATTGATCATATTGAACTCTCGTTTTACAAATAGTGCGATATAGTTGAGTATATACATTAGTATAGTCAAGACTATATTAATGAAATCGATTTATCGAGGGGATAAATATATTTCGTTGGTGTTTCTAGCTCTGTAGCGTATAAGACACTTTTTTATAGAGGGCACATTAATGAGCGCAAAAATTATTGTTGGCTGGCGAGAATGGCTTGGCCTGCCTGAACTGGGAATAGAAAAAATCAAAGCAAAAGTTGATACCGGAGCAAGAACTTCATGTATTCATGCTTTTGACATTGAGGAATTTTCAGAAAATGGCGAAGCATGGGTGAAATTTACTACCCATCCTCTACAAGACGATGTAGAAACAACGGTAGAGTGTCGCGCCAAAGTAGTTGAGCGTAAGTATGTGACCAGTTCAAGCGGTCAGCGTGAGCTACGCTACTTTATTGAAACAAAATTAGTCGCAGGAACCCAAAGCTGGCCTGTAAGGGTGACTTTAAGTAACCGTTCAACAATGAAGTTTAGAATGTTGTTAGGGCGTACAGCAATGGAAAATCGCATAGTCGTTGATCCGGCTTTATCTCATTTATTATAGGAAAAGGACTTATCACACGTTGTTACGTGTATGAGTTTATCAGTTAAGGTTTTTAACTATGAAACTTGGTATTTTATCTCGCAACCAAAATTTATATTCAACACGTCGCTTAATTGAAGCAGCAGAGCAACGTGGTCACGAAGTGAAAGTAATTGATGCACTTCGTTGTTATATGAACATCAATTCAGAGCAGCCTGAAATCCATTACCGCGGTGAAAATTTAAAAGATTTTGACGCTATCGTACCGCGTATTGGTTCATCAGTGACCTTTTATGGCTGTGCGGTATTACGTCAGTTTGAAATGATGGGGGTATTCCCTGTCAATGAATCAGTGGCGATCACTCGCTCGCGCGATAAGTTACGTTCATTACAGCTACTTTCACGTAAAGGTGTGGGTATGCCAGTAACAGGCTTTGCAAGTAAACCTGATGATGTAAAAGATTTATTAAGCATGGTGGGTGGCACACCAGTGGTTATTAAGCTACTTGAAGGTACCCAAGGTATTGGTGTGGTATTAGCTGAAACACGTAAAGCTGCAGAAAGTGTAATTGAAGCGTTTATGGGCTTAAAAGCCAATATTATGGTGCAAGAGTACATCAAAGAAGCCGGTGGTGCGGACATTCGTTGTTTCGTTTTAGGAGACAAAGTAATTGCTGCTATGAAGCGTCAAGCGCAAGAAGGTGAGTTCCGCTCTAATTTACACCGTGGTGGTAGCGCGACGTTGGTTCGCATTACTCCTGAAGAAAGAAGAACAGCGGTTGCAGCTGCTAAAGCAATGGGCTTAAACGTGGCAGGTGTTGATTTACTTCGCTCTGCACGTGGACCATTGGTGATGGAGGTTAACTCATCACCAGGCCTTGAAGGTATTGAAGTGGCAACTGGTAAAGATATTGCTGGCATGATCGTTGAGTTTATTGAAAAAACAGCGGCATCAAAAAGAACAGCAACGCGTGGTAAAGGCTAGGTCTTTTGGTATAAGCGCTCTATTAAAAGGAAAAGTGCGTGGCTAAGGTTAAGAAAAATACACCGTTTTCAATTTTAGGCGATACGGTTGGTGTTGGCGAACGTAAAACATTTGCGATTGAAGCTGCCAAGCTTTACACCCACTCGCCGTTAAATATTCCAATTGAAGTCGTCAATGGTGTGCAGCAAGGGCCTGTATTAATGGTATGTGCTGCAATTCACGGTGATGAGCTCAATGGTGTTGAGGTTGTTAGGCAGCTGCTTGCTAAAATCGATCCAGAGCAATTGCGCGGTACTATTATTGCGGTACCGATTGTGAATGTGTTTGGCTTTATTCACAAGTCACGCTATTTACCAGACCGCCGTGACATGAACCGCAGTTTTCCGGGCTCAACACGAGGCTCGTTAGCAGGGCGAATGGCGAATGCGTTTTTTACTCAGGTGGCAATGCATTGTACGCATATTATTGATTTGCACACAGGTGCAATTCACCGAACTAACTTGCCACAAATTCGTGCCAATTTGAGCGACCCTGCAACGGCGGCTATGGCAAAAGCGTTTGGTACTCCAGCGGTGATTGACGCGTCACTTCGTAATGGCTCATTGCGCAGTGAAGCGGCCAATTTAGGAATACCCGTTATTACCTATGAAGCCGGCGAAGCGCTACGCTTTGACCCAATAGCCATTGCAGCTGGTGTGCAAGGTGTTGACTATGTCATGCGCCATTTAAAAATGGTGCGTGGCAAGCGTGCTAAAAAGCTACCAGAGCCGATTATTGCAAGCTCGACGAGTTGGGTACGCGCTGAAGTTGACGGTATTGTTCGTGCACAAGTGTCACTCGGTGAGCGAGTAATGAAAGGGCAGGTTCTAGCTTATATTAGCAGCCCTCTTGGTGATGCTGAGCTTGAGTTACTAGCGCCACGCAGCGGTATTGTCATTGGTCAACAAACCATGCCGCTTGTAAACGAGGGGGATGCCGTATTCCATCTTGCTTACTTTGCTCACGCAAACAGCTTAGTTGAACAACAGCTCGAAAACTTTATTGATGAAATAAGTGATATTGAAGACGAGTTAAAAACCGCAGAATTAAATAACTAATACCCTATTCTGTAATTCAAAAAGCCAAACTACCTGTTTGGCTTTTTTGTATCCGCCTGCCCCCATCTAATACTTGACCTTAGAGCAAGTACAAGGTTTATAGTTTTTTTACTTACTTAATTGTCGTAAGAATGACTAAAGGATCAAAGATGAAAATTTTTCTATTTTATACAGGCTTATGCACGCTTGCTATTTCACTTACGCACGGCTTTTTTACTGAGCAAAGTGTTGTTCACATTGTGTTATTTCACCCTTTAGTCATTTTATTTAGTTTTATATTAATCGCCTATGGAAGCAGAAAAAAACACCTCTTTAGCAAGCATCTCGTTAACTTTAAGTCGTTACTTTTTTGGACCTAAAATACGTTTTATGGTTGGCGCTTTGGTTGCCGTAGGTGGGTTTTTTAGGACCATCACAGGGCGGGTAACAAAGATGTTGTTTGGGTAAATCACTTTGTGACCATCAACGTGTTCAAGTACCACGTTCATTAGTCCCATTTCGATAATGCGGCCTTCTAAGAAGTTTGCACCATCAATTACTCTCACCCAAAAGCCAACGCGGCAGTCGTTTTGAATAAACATCAACAAGAAGGCTGTTAGGTTACTTAGTAACGACCAGGCTGCAAAAAGCGCGACACCTAGCATGGCAAAAATGGATGAGCCAAGTACTAGTAAGCCGCGTAGCTCTATACCCCAAAAAACCAATACTAAACACAGCATGACAATGGCAAGAATGATATTGAGCAACAGCTCAGCACGGTATTCACGATGCGGATCAGCTTTGCCTTTAATTGCTTTTAACAGCAGTTTTTTGGTGGTTTTACGAAGCAGCGGGTAAAGCAAAACCGCGATAACAGTCACGATTAAATGATATTGCTCGTTAAAGAATTCGACGAAGTCCAAAAGGGTTCCTAAGTTAATATTTTACGTTTCGATTTTAGCTTTTTAGCTAAACAATAACACTACTTTAAAAGGTATTTTTAACCGTTACTAGCCACTGCACAGAGTCGATATCATCATCTTGTTTGTTAATTGGTGCGGCAATATCTAGGTGAATTACCGTACCGGCATTGGCACGGCTTGGCGCTAAGCGAAGGCCCACTCCCACATTTTGCAGCACGTTACCGTTATCGCCATTATCTTTGTTGTTATACCAAGCTCTACCAATATCATAAAACGCGGCACCACCCACTTTAAACAATTGCAGTAAGTCATATTCCCAGTAGTAGCGCTTCTCTAAAGTCACTAAAAAGCTGCGGTCGCCAACTTGGTAGTCAAGCGGGTATCCACGCAGGCCATTCTCCCCACCAATCGTGAGTTGCTTATCAGCAGTGAGATTTTCTGCATATTGTAGGCGGGCTTTGGCATACCAGCTTTGTCTTAGTGTGGTATTGAGGTAATACTGTAACTGCGTGCTGGCAAACAGGTTTTCGACGTCATCGGTTTCTTCATTCCAGTAGCCATCTAGGTCTGCTTTAAAGCGCCACAATTGGTTGTCTCCAGAGTAATGCGCCTTTGATAAAGATAACGAATAAATAGTACGGCTGGCATCGTCGCTAAAGTCTTTACTCGAATAACCGAGTAAGGCGTGGATATTCCAACCAAGGTTTAAATCTTCAGTACGGTAGATGCTATCGAAATTTCTTACCTTAACGTAGTGATCTTCAAACCATTGACCACTAACGTAAGGGTAACTCAGCGTTCTATCTTCAGCGATAGGTAAATTCGTTAATGATATGGCCTTGAAAGTATCTTTACGATTTTCTACCCCGAGTTTGATACGCTGAGTCCAGCTATTGCCAAGTTGTGATGAGTGACCAAAGTAAGCACGGTTTAAAATGGTCTTTTGCTCAAATTCGCTAACTACATCGCCGCGATAGTAAAGTGACTCTCGGCGTTGATCAGAGTAACTTGTCACACCGTAGCTGTAGGGCGTATCAATCGAGAAAAACGGATAGCTTACATCGAGATAATGACGTTTACCGTCATCGTTGTCTGAGTATTCTAAACGGCCTTGATAACGGCTAGAGAATATATGTGGATCGTCATACACAAATAGGTAACCAGTGCGATCAGCATCACGGGTGCGGCTAAATGACACTCGTTTACCCCAGCCTAAAAAGTTTGACTCGCGAAAGCCGATACTCGACTCATTCTCACCGCCGCTACGGCTAAAGCTTATTTCTGGTAATAAAGTCCACAGATCGCGCGTAATTACTTTTACATGGACGTTGCCATCACAATCGAGCTTTGCGTTGATACGTGCATCATATAAATAGCCTTGTTTACGCAGTAACCGCTCTGACTCTAGTAATTTACGTGGATTATAAACATCACCTTCTTCGAACAATAAAACGCTGTGTATTACCTCTGGCTCAGTCGTCATGTGAGCGCGATTGGCAAACCGGAATAAAAAGTTATTTTCTTCTTCTAGCTCAGTGTTAAAGACGTTTAGCTGTTCAAGTTCAATGGCGACTATTTTACGGTTATTAGCAGCATCGGGGAGTGGATTGTCTGCATCGAGTTGGCGGCGTAAGTTATTATCTTGCGATTTAAGCGTGCGCTGGTTTTGACAATAATTATTATCGTCAGTTAATAGCTGCTCTGCATGAACATTGGCTGCTATACAGATTGGTAATAGTGTTATTAGCCTAGCAACAAAGTGCGACTGCTTAAATCCCATTTACACCCTTAGTTGAGTATGTCCTGTGCAACTACTACATACTAAGCGTGGAAAAAAGTCTAGCTTATTATTGTAATTGCATGACTAAATATTGATAAAGTTGCGGTAAAACTGCACTGGCCTCAATGCCTTCAGCATTAATCCAAATACTTTCACTGTAATGTTCAAAGTTTAGATTAAAACTATGATCTGTAAAGTGAAAGCGTAATTGATGACGATCAGCGCCAGCATCAAAGTCGGCGGTTGTTATTGCTGGAGCGTGTAAGAAAAGGGTTGCCCAAAGTTCAAAGTCTTCGTCGTGTGGAAGCTCACTTGACGTTATGAGAATGATTTCATGCTCAGCATCATAGCTTAGTTCAGTCATAGCAGTCCTAATTAGCGGCAAGATAGTCGCGAATGGTATTTAAAAACGGTTCGCCGTACTTATTGAGCTTAGTGAAACCAACACCTGATACCTTCAAAAACTCACTGTCATTGGTTGGCATGAGCTGCGCCATTTCAGCGAGAGTTTTATCATTGAATACCACATAAGGTGGTACATCATCAGCATCTGCCAACTCTTTACGTAAGGCACGTAATTTTGCAAACAGCTTTTTATCGTAATTAAACTGAGCAAGTTTATCTTGGTAAACGTGCTTAGCTTGTAGGCGAGGTTCAGCAAGTTGCAGTGCATACTCACTTTTAAGCACCGCACGGGCGGCTTCGGTTAAGCGTAATGAAGAGCCTTGGGTAATATCTTGGCTTAATAACCCTTGATGGATAAGCTGCCTTAAAATACTTAGCCAGAACTCCACACTATGCTCTTTTCCTATGCCATAGGTGCTTAGCTGGTGGTGATTGTTATCACGAATACGGCTAGTGTTTGCGCCGCGCAGTAACTCAACAATATAGCCAATACCAAAACGTTGTTCTGCACGATACACACACGAGAGAGCTTGTTGTGCGACAAGTGTGCCATCAAAGCTAGTCGGTGGGTTTAAGCAAATATCACAGTTACCACAGGTTTCGCGCTTATATTCACTAAAGTAATTTAGCAAAATTTGTCTGCGGCATGTTTGTGCTTCGGCAAAGCTGGCCATAGCATTAAAGCGTTGCTCTTCAACACGACGCCGTTGCTCGTCTTCAATATCTTCAAAAAAGCGGCGTACGCGACCAATATCGGCCGGATCAAAATACATTATCGCTTCTGCAGCCAGACCATCACGACCTGCACGACCGGTCTCTTGGTAGTAAGCCTCAATGCTTTTTGGAATATCGTAATGCACCACAAAACGTACGTTTGGTTTATTAATCCCCATGCCAAAGGCAACGGTCGCAACCACAATTTGAATATCGTCACGGGCAAAGCCCGATTGCACAAATTGGCGTTGTTCATTGCTCATACCTGCATGGTAGGCGGCGGCATTAAACCCTGCGTCAGCAAGTTTTTCGGCTACATCATCAACCCGTTTGCGGCTGGTGCAATAAATAATGCCGCTTTGATTTTGCTGCTCTTTTAAATATCGAAGCAGCTGTACCATAGGTTTGAATTTTTCTTCTATGGTGTAACGAATGTTAGGTCTATCGAAGCTACCAGTGTGCACGTAAGGGTGGTTAAGCTGAAGTTGTTCAATAATATCGTAACGAGTTGCTTTATCTGCCGTTGCTGTAAGGGCCATCATGGGCACGTGCATAAAGCGTTGCTTTAACTCGTTTAGCCGACAGTAATGCGGCCTAAAGTCATGCCCCCAATGCGACACACAGTGAGCTTCATCAATAGCAAAAAGTGCGAGTTTAAGATGACTCAAGCGCTCTAAAAATTCGTGTTGTAATACTTTTTCTGGTGCAACATATAACAGCTTAATTTGGCCGTAGTGTAATTGTTGATAGACAGCTTGTTGCTCTTCAAAAGGCAGGCTGTTATTGATGTAGGCCGCTTGCACGCCGAGCGCTCTTAGTTGGGCAACTTGGTCTTGCATCAAGGATATAAGCGGCGAGATAACCACAGTAACACCATCGAGGATCAAAGCGGGTACTTGATAGCATAATGATTTGCCTCCACCCGTTGGTAGAAGTACAAGCGAGTCTTGGCCGTCTAGCGCTGCGGCTATAATCGCTTCTTGGCCATCACGAAAGTCCTTGTAACCAAACACTTGTTTGAGTACGGCTTGTGGTGATCGAACGGGTGTGTTGGACATTGCGGTATTGGTATTCATCGCCGAGCATTTTAGTGGTTTTTTATAGCGATGTCTTTAGCAATATACCCAAACGACCTCAAAATGCAGAATTCAGCGCTTCACAGGAGCTTAATATCACGGCGTTACTTTGCAACAATGGCAGTCCCTTTTAAGAAGTAAATACATGGGCTTATTCAGCGTGTTTTGGTTGCGTCACTGTTTAGGGGGCGTAAAATAGCGCTTTTAAACTATAAAGCCAAACTTATGCCTACCAACATTGAGCAGCGAAAAGGTGTCATTTTCGCTTGTTTAGCCTTTTTTATGTGGGGTCTTGCACCCATTTATTTTAAATTTCTTCAGCAGGTTTCTGCTTTTGAGATCTTAATGCACCGTGTTATTTGGTCGGTGTTATTTTTACTTCTTATTATTGCAGCTCGTCATCAATGGCAGCGTATTCGAATTGTGCTTGGGCAACCTAAATTACTTTTGATGTTGGTAATAACAGCAAGTTTACTTGGCTTTAACTGGGGGTTATTTATTTGGGCGGTGAACAATAATCACATGCTCGATGCTAGTTTAGGTTATTACATCAACCCGCTACTAAATGTGTTGCTTGGTATGTTGTTTTTAGGTGAGCGGCTGCGTAAATGGCAAGGCGTTGCTGTAGGCCTCGCGCTTTGTGGTGTGTTGCTTCAATTAGTGAGCTTTGGATCATTTCCTGTGGTTGCTTTTTCGCTAGCTGGCTCGTTTGCTATTTATGGTCTTTTACGCAAAAAGCTGCCGATTGAATCATTACCAGGGTTATTGCTCGAAGCACTTATTTTATTACCTGTTGCACTTATTTACTGGTGGTTTATGGCGCCTTCGCCAAGCTCTGATTTAACTGCAAATGATTGGCATATTAACGTGTTACTGATAAGTGCAGGAGTGGTGACAACTTTACCACTGTTGTGTTTTACCGGTGCAGCAAAACGCCTTCAGTACAGCACATTAGGCTTTTTTCAGTACATTGGTCCAAGTTTAATGTTTATGCTTGCCGTGGCTTTTTATGGTGAGGTATTTGATGCTGAGCGTGTGGTGACCTTTGCCTGTATTTGGAGCGCTTTGGCGTTATTCAGTTGGGATTCGTACCGCCAAAGTCGTAAGCAACGCAAAGCGAAATTAGAGGCAGTGACTAAGCCTGTATAGGCTTAGCTTATTAGCTTGTTGCGCCCAGACTCTTTTGCTTGATAAAGCTTTAGATCGGCCTGTTTTATTAGTTCATCTAAACTATAAATAGGCCCATTATGAAAACCAATCGACAGCGTAAACTTGATACGGTCTTTGCTAAATTCAGGGCTGTGCTTTTCAACAAATAAGCGGAATTTTTCTAAACGCTGTAACGATTCATGTCGGTCTTGATCAGCAAAATATACTGCAAACTCTTCACCACCAAAGCGGCCAACTAAATTATTTTTAAAATACTTTGCCATACATTGCGATAGGCCCTTAAGCACTTCATCACCGGCATCATGACCATAGTTATCATTTATTGATTTAAAGTGGTCAATATCGATCATGGCTAAAGAGACTGAGGTATCTGCTAGTTTTGCAGCTTTTAGATGGCTGTTTGCTTCACCAAAGAAATAGCGGCGATTAGGCAGCTTAGTGAGGTAATCAGTGTTTGCTTGTAAACGAATCGTTTTAATGTTTTCAAGCATGTCGACGTTTTGACTTAGCCGGCAATAGAATTCTTCATTATTAAATGGCTTGCGAAGGTAATCGTCTGCACCAGATTTTAAAAAGCGCGTTGATAAGTGCAGAGTATCGAGTGCAGAAATGCCGATTATGGCTTTTTCATCATTGGAATATAAACGACGAATTTCAACACAAAGCTCATCCCCATTCATGTTTGGCATTTCGTTATCGGTAATGATCACCGATATTTTTGGGTTTTCAGCCAGTACTTTTAAAGCGTCGACACCATCAACAGCTTCAATGGTTTGGTATTTGTGACGAGTTAATAAGTTACAAATGTGGTGGCGAGTTGCCGCTGAATCATCAACGACAAGAACTTGCACTTGTTCATTTCGAGGCAAGCGAGCGAGTTGTTTTTCTAGATACTGATAAGCTTGTTTATTTTCTTTAGTAATGTAGTCAATTATTGGGTGCTTTTCGACAATATTACGCGTTGTCTCATCTAGGTTTCCCGTCATGACAATTGTGGGAATATCAGAGGCAATAGTAAAAGGAATTGCTTCGCCTTTTGGTGCATCAGGTAGAATAAAGTCTACTACCGAGCAGAAATAAGAGTGCTCTTCAACTAACTTTTTTGCTTCAGCCAACGAGCCTGCAATATCGGCTTCATAACCAACTTTTTGCGCGATATGCTTTTGCACTCGCGCAATCGTTGGCGTATCTTCAATTATTAATATTCTTCTAGTCACGGTTTGCCTTGTTATAACTTTTTGGCGAAGCAATAGTTACTACAAGTTTTAACCTTAAAAGCCTAAAAAAGCAAATCGTTATAAGCTGTCTGACTCAGAATAATATTCAACGCTTTGTGTTGTTGGGTTTGCAATACGGGAACGTCCAAACAATGTATGAAATTTCGTTTTGCAAGTGGTTTGCTTTAGGTATTTGACCCAAGCACGTTCAATTGCATTGGTCGCTTCAAGATTGCCGGTGACAACTTGAACAAATTGAGTTTGAAATTCATTTTGTGGTTCTAGGGTTTTGTTGTATAAACCCTTTAGAACAACACCATGCTGCTCGAGAATGTCGGCTTCTAGCAAAGTGAAGTGACCACTACGACCAAAACCGCGTGGGAAATTTTGATCATCATAGAATTGACGTTGGCTTGCAAATGCCTGACGAAGTGATGAAATGTCATTGCTCATGGCTTTATCCTCATGCCCTAATTTCTTGCTGGAGTATGGATCAAGTTGTCGATTTTATTAAACAAATTATTTTTATCGTAAGGGTAAAAAATGGATATCGATTTATTGAAGACTTTTGTTGAAGTGGTCCGTACGCGCCATTTCGGTAAGGCAGCTGAAAATTTATATATTACACAGTCTGCGGTGAGTTTTCGGATCCGACAATTAGAGCAAGGTTTAGGCGTTAACTTATTTATTCGCCAACGTAACAACATACAGTTAACGGCGCCTGGTGAGCGATTACTGCCACATGCACAAATGATCATTACGGGTATGCAGCGCGCAAAAGTTGATGTGGCACTTGCAGATAATATGCATAAGCAAATTAGCTTAGCAGGAACACCTAATATTTGGGATGCATTTTTACAGTTTGGTATTACTAATATTGTTTCTGCTATGCCGGGTGTGTCGTTAGTTGCTGAAGTCAAAGCACAACAAGAGAGTACTCGCTTATTACTGGAACGTACTCTAGATTTAGCTGTGTTGTTCGATCCCCCTAAAGTAGATGAACTGGTTGTACAGCGAATTTGTGAGTTACCTATTATTCCTGTGAGCGCGTTTGAAACAGCAAATAGTGAAAACTTTTTCGATAACCAATATGTGTATGTTGATTGGGGTACCACCTTTTCTTTATGGCATGCTCGTGAGTTTAACGGCCACGCCCCTCCGTATTTTAGAACCAGTACGGGCCGTATTGCGCTTGATTTAATTTTGAAGTGCGGCGGCAGTGCCTTTATTCCTCAGTTATTAGTTGAAGAGCAGCTTAAATCTGGTGAGCTTTATCATGTTGAAGATGTTGCGCATACATCGCGTGATGTGTTTGTTGCTTACCACAGAGACAACGAGCAAACCCCTCTGTTAGAGAAGTTAGTCACTTTATTAACTGAGCTACAAATAAAAGCTTAAAATTAATTTAATTTAGCTTTCATAAAAATTTAATTTTACAACAGTGAGTTACGTTTTTATTTCAAAATTAATTACATTTTATGAAGCTAAATTGACGCTTTTATTTCAACTGTCATCTTTCTGTCATTTTTTACTGTCACACTGCGCGCATTGAAACACAACATGTGTTTTTTGTTGCGATTATTGAGGAAACGACATGAAATTTGCAAAGTCTAGCTTATTCCTAGCTTTATTTGGTGGTTTATCTTTTTCTGCACTAGCTGATGTAGATGTATATGGTAAAGCAAACGTGACTGTTCAATCATCAGATGATGGCGAAGGGTCTTTCACTGAAATTAAAAGCAATAACTCACGTTTTGGCTTAAAAGGTTCAGAAAAAATTTCTGAAGGCTTAGAAGCGGTTTATAAATTTGAGTTTGGTGTAGACGTATCTGACGCTGATTCAAAAGGCGACAACGACGATAACATCACTGCGCGTAATCAATACGTGGGTGTGAAAGGTAGCTTTGGTCAAGTTGTTATCGGTCGTAACGATACAGCAATGAAGCAATCTCAAGGTAAAGTTGATTTATTCAATGACCTTGAAGGCGATATCAAGAACGTATTTAAAGGCGAAAACCGTTTAGGCGACACCATTTCTTATGCTTCTAAAGACTTCAGTGGCTTCAAAGTATTAGCAACTTATGTAGCTGAAGATGATGTAGATGCTGATAACGGGTACTCAGTAGCGTTAACTTACGGCGATGCAAAACTTAAAGAAAGCAAACTTTATGCATCAGTTGCAGCTGACAGCGAAGTAAAAGGTTACGACATTGTTCGTGCAACAGTACAAGGTAAACTAGGTGACTTCAAACTAGGTGCTATGTACCAAACACAAGAAAAAGTGGATGGTAGCGCAGAAGCTGATGGCTACTTAGTAAATGCTGCTTACCAAATGAATAGCAACACATTCAAAGTACAGTACCAAGTAATTGACTTTGATGAAGGCGATAAGAAAACAGCTATTTCTGCAGGTGTTGATCACAAGCTAAACAAAAACACCAAAGTATTTGGTTTCTACTCAACGTTTGATACAGACAATCAAGTTGACCAAGATTACCTAGGTGTTGGTATTGAATACAAATTCTAAGTGAACACTCCCTTACTTGTGAGCCCAGCTAATTAGCTGGGCTTTTTTTTGTTGAACAACAAAATTATACTGAAGTTAGCTTTAAGCTTGTGCGTAGTTTGATTTGCCTGCAAGCCAGCGTTGAATCAATTTATCGGTAAGTTCTGGGTAGTCATTCAATATTTTGAAAGCGATGGGTCTGACATGATTAAGTGTTTGTTTATCGCGGTTTAGGTCGGCGATTTTAAATTCAGCTAAGCCTGTTTGTTTGGTACCAAGTACTTCACCTGGGCCACGGATTTCTAGATCTCGCTCAGCAATCACAAAGCCATCATTACTTTCACGCAGCACACCTAAGCGTTTTTGCGCTGTAGCTGATAATGGCGCATGATAAAGTAAAACACAGTGTGATGCCGTTGCCCCACGACCAACACGGCCGCGTAGCTGGTGAAGTTGTGCAAGCCCTAACCGTTCAGGGTTTTCAATAATAATAAGGCTCGCATTAGGCACATCAACACCCACTTCAATCACGGTTGTGGCAACCAGTACATGAATATTACCTGCTTTAAACTCACTCATAATGGCTTGCTTTTCGGCGGCTTTCATCCGGCCATGCACCAAGCCAACGTTTAGCTCTGGCAGTGCTGCTTTTAATTGCTCGGCGCTATCCTCGGCGGCTTGGCATTGCAGTACTTCAGATTCATCAATCAGGGTGCAAACCCAATACACTTGACGACCTTGCTCTGAGCATGCTGTTCTAACACGTTGAATGATTTCGTCTCGGCGTGCATCTGGAATCGCCACCGTTGTGATAGGCGTTCTACCGGGTGGTAACTCATCAATCACTGAGGTTTCTAAGTCAGCGTAGGCTGTCATTGCTAAGGTTCGCGGGATAGGGGTTGCAGTCATCACTAATTGGTGTGGGTAGCAATCACCAAAGCGACCTTTTTCACGCAGTGATAAACGCTGATGAACACCAAAGCGGTGTTGCTCATCAATAATAATTAAAACGAGATTGTTAAACTCAACCTGTTCTTGGAATAATGCATGGGTGCCAACAATCATTTGTGCTTCCCCAGAGGCGATTTTTTCCAAAGTTGCTGTGCGCTCTTTACCTTTACTTTTGCCACCTAACCAGGCAACTTCAACACCGAGTTGATTAAACCATTGGCTAAAGTTGATGCCATGTTGCTCTGATAAAATCTCTGTTGGTGCCATTAGCGCTACTTGATAGCCTTCGCTGATAGCACTGAGCGCACTGAGCGCTGCGACTAAGGTTTTACCAGAGCCGACATCGCCTTGTACTAGACGCATCATCGGAAACGGGTGTTGTAAGTCACCTTTGATTTCTGCCACAACACGACTTTGTGCGTTGGTTGGGCTAAAGGCTAAATTAGCTAAAAACTGTTGCTCAAGTTGGTTTTGCGGCTTTAAAGCAACCGCTTTTACCGTTTGCCCTTTTTGGCGCAGCTTTAAAAGGCTTAAGTTTTGCGCAAGCAACTCTTCAAACACTAGCCGTTGCTGAGCAGGATGCATACCCTGTTCAAGAGCAGTTAAATCAACATCGTTTTGTGGGCGATGTAAGGTCATTAGAGCATCGGCTAAACGCATTCCGGTTGGCTGAAACTGTTCTGGCAGTAACTCTTCGACAGGGTATTTAGTTAATAGTGCAAGTGCTTGATCGCTTAGTGCACGAATGGATAACTGTTTTAGCCCTTCGGTAACAGGATAAACCGGCGTAAGCGTGGTGTTCGTTGGTTGCTCAGAAAGGGTATCCGATAAGCTGTATTCCGGATGTGTCATTTCAAAGCCAACTCTGCCACGGCGGATCTCACCAAAGCAACGAATGATTTTACCTGCACTTAAGGCATTTTTTTGAGCCGCGCTAAAGTTAAAAAACCTGAGCGTTAAACGGCCCGTGCCATCATTTACTTGGCAAACCAGCATGCGCCTTTTTCCAAAAGTAATTTGGCTGGTTTCAATAGTGGCTTCAACACTAACATGGCTATGCGGTTGGAGTTCGCAAATTGGGTGAATGCGGGTGCGGTCTTCATAGCGATGAGGCAAATGAAACAGCATGTCTTGTACCGTATGAATATTTAGCTTAGCAAGGCGCTCGGCCATTTTTGGGCCGACGCCTTTTAATTCTGTAATTGGGTATAACGCTAAGCTAGGATGACTCAAAGGTGACTCAAATTATTAATTAGTAGACTGTTTTTCAGTTTACTTGCACTCGTTAGTGGCTTCAAGCGGTTGCGTGTGTTTTAAAATGTTCCAGAACGTTTCATCAGCAACAATTTCACCATTTTCATCCAGCTCAGGGTACGGCAGCTCTTTTTCGCGGCATTGTTCAGCAATGATAGGGTGACAGCCTTCAAACAAAATACGATGCTTAACTTTCGCATCAAGCATATCGCGGTTATAAAGACCTGCTTCTTCACGTTGGCGCTGTGCTTCAAATAAAATAAGTGCCGCTGCAACAGATACATTAAGAGATTGCACCATTCCTTGCATTGGGATGATGATGTTTTTATCAGCATGAGCGAGGGCACGCGGCGAAATACCATCTCGTTCTTGACCAACAATAACAGCTGTCGGTTTGGTGTAATCAATTTCACGAAAGTCGACTGCGTCGTCGCTGAGGTGAGTTGCTAAAATTTGTACATCAGGATTTTGCGCACGCATCATGGCTACGGCTTCATCGATATTGCGATGCAAGTGAGTTTCGAGCCAGTTTTTACTACCACCTGAAGTATTGTTAGTTAACCATTTTTGATTCTCTGGCCATACAGCATGAACATGATGGCAGCCTGTCGCGTCAGCTGTGCGGGCAATGGCCGATAAATTATGATGCTTATGTACCTCTTCTAAACAAACCGTTAGGTCCGTTTGGCGGCGATCTAATACGCGCTTAACACGCTCAAAGCGAGTTGTATCCATAGTTGTGTGCTCGTTGACGGATTCTAATTGGCGCTGATTATACCCTAGGGAACAACAGCACGGCTAATTGGGTTTTGTAATGAGATCAGCGTTTCTGTTGATTGAATAGCTTCGATGGCTTGTATTTTGTTAATTAACACATCTTGTAGATGATCAATTGAGCGTGCCATCACTTTGATAAATATACTGTAATTACCCGTGGTGTAATAGGCTTCTACGACTTCTTCTAGCTCTTTTAAATGCAGTAACGTTTGTGGGTAATCACGGGCATTGTTGAGGTTAATACCAATAAAACAGCAAACATCGTAACCAAGCTGTTTGGCATCAATACTGACTTGGGTGCCTGTAATAATTCCCGCTTGTTTCATCTTTTCGACTCGAACATGAATAGTTCCGGCACTTACTGCAAAGCGTTTAGCAAGTTCTGCATACGCTGTTCGCGCATTTTCCATTAAAGCATTAAGGATGTTTTTATCGAGATTATCGATTTGATAATTTTCCATGGTATTTATTAGTGTTAATTATTGAATCAGTAAAATTTATAGCATTATTTTTATGAAAATTTCAATGTTAAGTTCTTTTTATTGCGGGTTATTGAAAATTATCTTTGTTTAGTTGAGGATTGTTTTAACAGGAGGGGCCAAGCAGCGGGTTTCTCTAATCAAGCAAGTAACAATAACTGGGAATGAGGCCAATTATTATGAGTTCACACTACCTGCAGCAACAGCAGCAAATTAGTAAAGTAAAACAGTTTTTTTCAAGCCAATTAGAACAACAATTAGGATTAGTTGAGGTACAAGCGCCGATCTTGGCAAAAGTAGGCGATGGTATTCAAGATAACTTAAGCGGTACTGAAAATGCTGTATCGGTAGCAGTGAAAACAATTCCGGGTAGCCAATTTGAAGTCGTGCACTCTTTAGCTAAATGGAAACGCAAAACCTTGGCTGATTACGATTTTTCGGTAGGTGAGGGGCTCTATACGCATATGAAGGCGCTTCGCCCAGATGAAGAGTCTTTAAGCCCAATTCACTCGGTGTATGTTGACCAATGGGATTGGGAAAAAGTAATTTGCGAGAGTACTGAGCGCACCTTAGACAAGCTAAAAGAAACCGTAACATCACTTTATCAGGCTATTAAAGCAACCGAACGCTTTGTATCAAGCGAGTTTGGTTTAAAGCCATTTTTGCCAGAGCAAATCACCTTTGTACACAGTGAACAGTTACGTCAGATGTATCCTGACTTTACTGCAAAACAACGTGAAAAAGCGGTAGCACAAGAATACGGTGCGGTATTTTTAATTGGTATAGGCGGCACACTTGCCGATGGCAAAATTCATGACGTACGAGCACCGGATTATGACGATTGGTCAACCCAAACCTGCAGTAAATTTGCAGGCTTAAACGGTGATATTTTAGTTTGGAACCCGGTGCTAGAAGATGCCTTTGAAATCTCTTCAATGGGCATTCGTGTAAGTCCTGATGCATTAGCTACTCAATTAGCGATTACAGGCGACCAAGCTCGTTTAGAGTTTGATTGGCATAAACAGCTACTTGCGAAGCAGTTCCCGCAAACAATTGGTGGTGGGATTGGTCAATCACGACTCGCTATGTTGCTGTTACAAAAACAGCATATCGGGCAAGTACAAGTTGGTGTTTGGCCTGAACAGCTAAAACAGCAAGTGGAAGGAATTCTCTAAGTTAAGATTAATGACCCTGGTAAAAAGAGGCTTAAAGCCTCTTTTTTATTAACTGGTTTTAAACTCCACCTCAACCTTGTTCTCTTCAAGCTTAACCTTGCAAGGGGGGTACTTACGGTTTGTACGTAGCACTTTTTCAAAAATATGTATTTCTACCCCTGAGTGCAATGTTTTGTTAACGACTAATTGCGCATCTTCAAGTAAATCATGCAAATGATGCTCTAAACTTGATAGTTTTTTCTCAAGCATTTCAGCTTGCTCGCAATAGTGCATTTGTGTGGCCCCTATTTTGGCCAGAAGAGTTTTTTTCTTTTCTGCATCTTTTACTAAATCCGCTTTTTCGATAGCCGCTTGTAAGGTATCAAGTTGCGAATCTGTTTGTGCTAAATCTTTGAAGCATTGGTCTGTTTGTGCTGTTACATCAGCACCTGAAGCCGCTAAGTTAATCACCATCTTCGCGCCTGATTCATTGCCAATTTCGCCAGCAATAACTATTTGAGCATCTAAAATTTCACCGCCAAATAGTTTTCCTTGGGGGTTATCTTCTTGGCCGACTTGCAACAATTTAGTGGCTTTCATTACACAATGGCTGGCTTGACGGTCGATGAGGATATTGTTTGCTTCAAGGTAGCTGTATTGACCATGTGATAAGTGAATGTCACCTTGGCTGATGATATTACATGATAACTTTTTATCTTCGAGTTGGTGGCCAATTACGCCTTGTTTTATGGTGATATCACCAGCTGCAGATAAATGACCAGACTCTACAGTGCCCATAACTGTTATATCGCCTTTGGCATTAATACGCATTCCCGGCTCAACATTATGAGTTACAATGACGCTACCTTCAAAATCTACATGGCCGGTTTTTACGTTGACATCGGCAATGGTAAAAATATCATCAACACGCATGCCATTCGCGATATCTACTGGAACACCTGCAATGGCTGAAATAAGTTCAAGCGGATTATTTTTAGATATTTCGGTACCTTCACCAGCAACTAGAGTATTACTTTCACCAGGCTTGGCTGGTAATACATCACCGGTAACAGTAAAGCCTTCTTTACCCGGAGTCGCAGGGATTTGCTTGATAAGTAATACGCCGGGTTCGACACTGGCAAGCTTGCCAAAATCACGCATATCGACAGTACCATCTTCACGCAATTTGGGTTTTTTTAAGCGATCTTTGAGCGTTTCAACTTGAGAAACTAGTTTTGATGGTTGGCCATCGATAGGTAAGCGACCTTTTGCTAGCACGCCTTTAGCGACTTCTCCTGCTGGTAACTCAAACTGTTGTTGTAATAGCTGTTCCAAGAAAGCTTGTTTGTACCCGCGAGCAACGCCCGCTCTGATAAGCTCCTTTTTAGCTTCATCAAGCGTCATAACTTTGCCGCCTTCAGCAAGAGTAAGTTCGCCTGTAGCAAGCATTTTATCATCGCTTAGGGTTACAACTAGGCTCGCATCATGTTTTGAGGCAACAACAAGCATGCGCTCGTTAGAGTCACTTTTGAAGAATTTATTGATAGCTTCATGATCCACTCTGCATTCGCAAAATGGTGACTTTTCTAATGCTTCGATAATAAACGCAGCACTAGGAGGCGAGTTTTCATGAACATCTAATAAAACGTTGCCGTTGTGAGCGAGCTTAAACACGTGGAGATCCTTTTTGACTACATTAGCTAAAGGTTTTATTTGTTATAACAACAGAGTGCTAGAGATTTGCTAATGAGTCAAGAATTTCGGGTGAGGGAAGTAATAACTTTTTCTAAAAAAGTGCCAGCAACTTTGTGTTGCTGGCAGGGCTGATTAGTTTGTTGAAGGTAGCTCCATGATACCGTCAATCTCAACTTGCACACCTTTTGGTAACGCACGTACGCCAATTGCGGCGCGTGCAGGGTATGGTTGCTTAAAGTACTGGCTCATTACTTCGTTGACAATCGCAAAGTTAGATAAGTCAGTTAGAAAGATATTTACTTTCACCATGTCTTGAATTTGGCCGCCGGCAGCTTGGCAAACAGCTGTTAGGTTTTTGAATACTTGGTGAGTTTGCTCAGTGAAGTCTTCAGAGATCACTTCCATTGTTTCTGGTACAAGTGGAATTTGACCTGATAAATAAACAGCCGTGCCTACTTTAACTGCTTGGCTGTAAGTACCGATAGCTGCAGGCGCATTATCAGTAGAAATAAAAGATTTGTTCATGATTATCCTTGTTACTTTTTACGATAGACTCTTTGCACATCAGGCATAACGCGAATGCGGCGCATAATGTTAGCAACATGAACGCGGTTTTTAACCGTGATGCCTAAATCTATCATGTATAAATTACTTTCTTTTTCGTCAGTCGCTATTTCAACAATATTGGCTTGGGTTGAGGCAACAACATTGGTTAATTTAGCCAGCGCACCTTGGTGATTAATAATCTCAATACGAAGGGCAGCAATATATTCTTTCTCTGGGTTATCGTCCCATTTTACAACGAGGTATTTTGAGCGCTCTTTTTCCCAACCACGAATATTTTTACATTCTTGGCGGTGAACCGTAAGGCCTTTACCTTGACTTATATAAGCTGTAATTGCATCACCCGGGACTGGGCGGCAGCATTTAGAGTAATTAACTAACATGCCTTCAGTACCGATAATGGTCGCTTTTGCTTTTTGTGCTAGGTCGTCTAGGTCGTCTGCATCAACTTGCATCAAGCGTTTTGCAATTAGCACACTCATGAGATTACCTGAGCCTATTTCTACTAGTAGCTCAAGGACGGTATTTAGTTCATGCTCTTGAAGTACACGGCGAATGTTTTCATCTGGAATATCATCCAGTTTGGTTTCACCAAGTGCTGAGTCTAGTAAACGTCGACCGAGCAGCATGGCTTCTTCATGCTGTTGGCTCTTCAGGTAATTGCGAATACCTAAACGTGCTTTACCTGTTACAACGAAGTTTAACCAAGTTGCATTAGGGTGTGCTCCAGAGCTGGTGATGATTTCGACCGTTTGCCCTGTATCAAGCGCTTTGCTGAGTGGGTGAGGTTTACGGTTAACGCGTGCCCCCACACAGGTATTACCTACATCAGTATGAACTGCATAAGCAAAGTCGACTGCTGTCGCACCCATGGGTAGCTCAACGATACGGCCATCTGGCGTGAAAACATAGATCTCTTCAGGGAATAGCTCTGTTTTAACGTTTTCAACAAACTCAAAAGACGAACCAGCGCTTTGCTGAAGTTCCAGTAAGCTTTGCATCCATTGGCGAGCACGTTGTTGTGCTGTGTGGCCTGCATTATCACCGGCTTTTTTATACATCCAGTGAGCAGCGACCCCTTTATCTGCCATATGATCCATATCGTGGGTACGAATTTGAATCTCAACAGGAATACCATGAGGGCCAACTAATGAGGTATGAAGCGACTGATAGCCGTTAGTTTTTGGTACAGCAATATAATCTTTAAAGCGAGTTTCGATTGGCTTGTAAAGGTTATGCGCAACACCTAATACGCGATAACAGGTATCCATATTATCAACATTGATACGAAACGCGTAGATATCCATCACTTCGTTAAACGACAGCTCTTTATTAAGCATTTTTTTGTAAATGCTATAAAGGTGTTTTTCGCGGCCAGATATAGTTGCTTCGATGCCAGACTCTTCTAAACGCGCTTCAATTTCAGTTTTAATATTACTGATAACTTCTTTACGGTTACCACGTGCTTTGACTACTTCTGATCTTAATGCGCGATGGCGCATCGGGTATAACGCTTGAAAGCCTAAATCTTCTAATTCATTTTTAATATCGTGAATACCAAGGCGGTTCGCAATTGGTGCGTAAATCTCTAGGGTTTCACGGGCAATGCGACGGCGTTTGTCAGGGCGCAGTGCGCCTAAAGTACGCATGTTGTGAGTACGGTCAGCCAATTTAATTAAGATCACGCGAATATCTTGCGTCATCGCCATGATCATTTTGCGGTAGTTTTCGGCTTGGAATTCTTTTTTATCTTTAAAGCTGAGTTTATCTAGCTTACTCACCCCTTCAACAAGCTCGGCAACGGTGTCGCCAAAAATTTCAGCTAAGTCTTGTTGGCTAAAGTCAGTGTCTTCAATCACGTCATGCATCAGGGCAGCCATCAGCGTTTCGTGGTCTAAGTGCATGCCGGCAAGTATTTGTGTCACTTCGACAGGGTGGGTGATATAAGGCTCGCCACTTGAGCG
Source organism: Pseudoalteromonas sp. S1650 (assembly GCF_005887195.1). NCBI lineage: Bacteria > Pseudomonadati > Pseudomonadota > Gammaproteobacteria > Alteromonadales > Pseudoalteromonadaceae > Pseudoalteromonas > Pseudoalteromonas sp. S1650. The sequence continues at coordinate 33,655 of NZ_PNDF01000067.1, forward strand.
TGTTTGGCCTTCGTGGGCTTCGCGAGCGACCACGTATGCTTTTTGTACCAGCTCAATCTCAGCGGGTGGTAAGTATTCGGATATTTTCTTTTTGAGGCCTTCGAATAGATACAAAGTCACACTCCAATGCGCAAATGAAGTAAATCGGTAACGGTATGAATAGAATATACGATGAAAAGAAGGGCTTGCCAACGGCTAGTGTAGAAATACTAGCCGTATAGCTAAATCAAAGCGGGGAGCTTGATTACTGGTTGCCACCTACGATAGCAGCCACAGCAGCCATTTCTGCTGCTTCTTGATGTTGTTGTTCTTCACGATCAATTAAGTCCATAGAAGAGCTATCTACTAACCCTTTCTCAATTTCACGTAAAGCAATAACCGTTGGTTTGTCATTTTCAGCATCAACGAGTGGATCTTTACCACCAACCGCGATTTGGCGGGCACGACGAGCCGCAACTAAAATTAAGTCAAAACGATTACCAATTGCATCTACTGCATCTTCAACAGTTACGCGAGCCATCTTAGCACTCCAAATAAATTCTTAAGCAAAGGCGTAGTTTACTGTACCAAGTTAAATTCGCCAATAGCTTGTGGTTAATTTTTATCTTATTCTTAAAAAAGTATTACTTAAGTAAGTTCTCTAATAACGCCTGATGGCGCACAGTTTGGCTTTTTAACGATAAACGTTTAGCCATAACGATCGTTTCGATTTCTGTAAGTGCAGTATCAAAGTCATCGTTAACAACAACATAATCATACTCATTATAGTGTGATGTTTCTGATTGTGCTTTTGCCATTCTTCCTGCGATTACCTCAGCAGAGTCTTGACCACGGTTATTTAAGCGTGATTCAAGTTCTTCTTTTGATGGTGGAAGAATAAAGATAGTCTCAACATCATCAACTAATTTGCGAATTTGCTGAGCACCTTGCCAATCGATATCTAAAAATACGTCAATACCTGCTTCAAGTTGGCTTTCGATTGCTTGCTTAGACGTACCATAGTAGTTATCAAACACTTGCGCCCATTCAAAAAAGTCATTTTTCTCAATTAGCGCTTTGAACTCATCAACAGAAACAAAGTGATAGTGCACACCGTTTTCTTCACCCGGACGAGGTGAGCGAGTGGTATGCGAAACCGATACTTTCATATCGCTGTGTTTCTCTAATAAAGCACTAATTAAGCTTGATTTACCAGCCCCTGATGGAGCTGACAAGATAAATAAATTTCCGCGAGTTTGCGCCATGATCTGTCTCTAATAAAAAATAAACAGGCTCGGACTATCGCTAATCCAAGCCTTTAATTGAACTATTGTACTTTATTTCGCTAAAAGTGCTCAAGTTTGCCTGCTTTTAGACTTTTCAAAAACAAAGACCCAGCAGGTGCTGGGTCTTATAAAAAACTGTAAAGCGTGCTTATTCAATATTCTGAATTTGTTCGCGCATTTGCTCGATTAACACTTTTAGTTCTACCGCAGCGTTTGTGATGTCACTGTTGATAGACTTTGACGCTAATGTGTTTGCTTCACGGTTAAACTCTTGCATCATAAAGTCTAGGCGTCGGCCACATGCGCCGCCTTTAGTTAAGATTTTTTTGGTTTCTTTAACATGTGACTTTAAGCGATCTAGTTCTTCAGCAACATCTTGCTTTTGTGCAAGGTAAATAAGCTCTTGCTCAAGACGAGACTCATCGATGTCTGTTTTTAGTTCTTCTAGCTTTTGGTTTAGTTTTTCGCGCTGCCATTTAGCAATTTCTGGTAAGTGGCCTTCAACAATAGTTACTTGCTCTAAAATAGCATCAAGGCGAGTTGCAATCATTTCTTGTAAGTTTGCGCCTTCATCGCCGCGAGCTTGTTTAAAATCTTCAATCACTTCATCGAAGCCTGCAATTAGCGCAGTGTTTACGCTATCCATATCGAGCTCTTCGGCTTCCATCACGCCAGGCCAACGTAAAATATCAACTGGGTTGATGTCACCATTGCTTTGGTTTTGCACCCATTGTGCGCTTTTAATTAATTGTTCAGCGAGTGATTCGTTAATCGTTAACTCACCAACATGCGCTGGATTTGCAGCAAACTTTAAGAAAACTTCAACTTTACCGCGTTGTAAATGTTTACGTAAACGCTCACGAATAACCGGTTCCATGCCACGAAATTGCTCAGGTGCGCGGATAAAAGTTTCAAGGTAACGTTGGTTTACTGAACGAATTTCCCAAGTGCCAGTGCCCCATTCGCCTTTAATTTCGCGGCGCGCATAAGCTGTCATGCTGTGGATCATGGATGATTTCCTAGTGTTATTAAATTTACAAAGTTGACTGATTATACCGAATCAGCTTTTAACCTCTAGCGTAAATTTTCTGAAATGTGCTTTTCTGATGCAGTTAATTATGTAAATGAACATGGCATCTAGCACCACATCGACTTATAATGTGGCAAATTCAGAATTAAGGGGATCGTTAATGCGTCCAAGCGAAAGAACACCTAACCAAATTAGACCGGTTACATTCACACGTAATTACACTATGCATGCTGAAGGTTCAGTATTAGTAGAGTTTGGAAATACTAAAGTTTTGTGTACAGCAACTGTTGAAGCTGGTGTACCACGCTTTATGAAAGGCCAAGGTAAAGGTTGGGTTACGGCTGAATACGGTATGTTACCTCGTTCAACACATACTCGTAATGGCCGTGAAGCATCGCGCGGTAAGCAAGGCGGTCGTACTATGGAAATTCAACGCTTAATCGCACGTGCACTTCGTGCTGCGGTTGACTTAAAGGCGTTAGGTGAAAACACCATTACTATCGATTGTGATGTAATTCAAGCAGATGGCGGTACACGTACGGCATCAATCAGTGGTGCATGTGTTGCATTAGTTGATGCGCTTACTTACATGCGTAGTAAAGGTATGATCAATTCAAACCCACTTAAGCATATGATTGCGGCAATTTCAGTTGGTGTATATAAAGGTCAACCAATTAGTGACCTTGAGTACCTAGAAGATTCTGAAGCCGAAACAGATATGAACGTGATCTTGACCGAAACTGGCAAAATCATCGAAATCCAAGGCACAGCTGAAGGCGAACCTTTCTCATTCGACGAACTTGATGAGCTACTTACATTAGCTAAACATTCAATTCGTGAAATTATCGACGTTCAAAAGCAAGCATTAGCTTAATAAATAAGTAGGTTTATTAGTTATGAAAGATTATCAAAAAGAGTTTATTGAATTCGCACTTGAAAAGCAGGTGCTTAAATTTGGTGAGTTTACTTTAAAGTCTGGCCGCACTAGTCCTTACTTTTTCAATGCAGGTTTATTTAATACCGGTCGTGACCTTGCACGCTTGGGTCGCTTTTACGCTGCAGCACTTGAAGATGCGGGCATTGATTACGATGTATTATTCGGCCCTGCTTATAAAGGTATTCCAATCGCAACAACAACAGCGGTTGCTTTAGCTGATCATCACAACAAAGATGTACCTTACTGTTTTAACCGTAAAGAGAAAAAAGCACACGGTGAAGGTGGTACATTAGTAGGTTCTGAACTTAAAGGTAAGATCATGTTAGTTGATGACGTGATCACTGCAGGTACAGCTATTCGTGAGTCTATGGAAATCATTGCAGATAATGGTGCGGACTTAAGTGGTGTTTTAATTGCACTTGACCGCCAAGAGAAAGGTAAAGCTGAGTTATCTGCTATTCAAGAAGTCGAGCGAGACTTTGGCACTAAAGTTATCTCTATTGTAAAACTAGCTGACTTAATTAGTTACCTAGAAGCCAAAGGTACAATGGATGAGCATTTAGCTGCAGTAAAAGCATACCGTGATCAATACGGCATTGCTTAACACCTAAAATGCGAACAATTTAAAGGCCCAGCTATATTGCTTAATGCTGATCAGTTAAGAATATTTTTATGATCACTTGACTGATCTTTTCATAGCTTCAAAATCCGATATTAGAAATAATATCGGATTTTTTATGTCTCTAATGATGCTCTACTATGAT
>NZ_PNDF01000068.1:0-103639 GCF_005887195.1 Pseudoalteromonas sp. S1650
GTATACGACCAAAAATTCCCGGAAAAAGTGGCGGTTGAATGGCTCGATAAATCAGAAAATAGAATTTATTACGGTGAAGTGGCCATAGATAAGGCGGGATATAAATTAGTTAAAAACTTACCCCCATTCACTGCGCACACAGGTAAAGTTTTTAACGATGTAAAACCCTATTTAATTATTGGTATGGGTGAGACCGGTGAAATAAAAGTGTGGCTATCAAATACACCTTCAGCAGGGTTCACAGGTCGTGTATTACATGAGCTTGGCTCAGGGCAAGCGCAGTGGCGTGAGAATCAATGATGTTTTTAGAGCACCTCACTAAATAATTAGATTTTTTCCTCGTACTGTTACTTTATGTGTATGTGATAACTGTCACATTTAAAAGTTAATCTAAGCAATAGAAGCTTTACCTTCCGAAACTTTAAACGTTCAATGCATTCAATTGGGTTTAATTAACCTTTAAAGCGTGCTTTTATGGATTTTTAATTTCATTAACGCGATTTAAAAATCGATTTTGTGGAAAAATTATGCTTGCAAGCTGGTTTTTTGAATGTTAAAAATACAGCCACTGAACACACATTTAGTAAATTAAGATGCAAATTACACATTCAATTACATTAAAACTAAACCTCTTACTGCTTAAATCAGTGAGCGGGGCTTAGTGTATTTGCATTTGTAGAACATTAAAAAACCCCGCAACCGCGGGGTTTTTTTTATCTCGCTAATGGGTCATTGGGAACGAGGACAGTTTATGAAAGATAAGGTTTGGATTTTTGACACAACGTTACGTGATGGTGAGCAAGCATTAAAAGCGAGCCTAACCGAAGACGACAAAATTCAACTTGCGCATACCATTAGCCGCTTAAATGTGGATGTAATGGAAGTGGGTTTTCCGGTATCTAGCCCGGCAGATTTTCGCTCTGTACAGCGCATTGCGACTGAAGTGAAAGGGCCGATTATTTGTGGCTTAGCACGTGCAGTAGCAAAAGATATTGAAGCATGTGGTGAAGCACTTCGCCCGGCAGAGCAGGGCCGTATTCATACATTTATTGCAACCAGCCCATTACACCTTGAACACAAATTACGTATGAGCTTAGACGATGCAACGGCAATGGCTGTTAAGTCGATTAAACTTGCGCGTAACTACACCGATGACGTTGAGTTTTCGTGTGAAGATGCAGGTCGTACACCGCATTGGGATTTATGCCGCATCGTTGAAAGCGCTATTGATGCGGGTGCATCAACTATCAACTTACCTGACACCGTAGGCTATGTAACGCCAGACGAATACGCTGCGATGATCCATCACTTAATGAACAATGTGCCAAATATCGACAAGGCGCGTTTAAGCGTGCATTGCCATAACGATTTAGGTTTAGCGGTTGCTAACTCAATCGCAGCGGTACAAGCCGGTGCTCGCCAAATCGAATGTACGATTAATGGTATTGGTGAGCGCGCAGGTAACTGCTCGCTTGAAGAAGTGGCGATGATCATGAAGATGCGTGAAGACCACTTGAAAGTGCATACTGATATTCGCAGTGAAGAGATTTACCGTGCTTCGCGCCAAGTCGCGAAGATTTGTAATATGCCAGTGCAACCAAACAAAGCAATTGTTGGTGAAAACGCCTTTGCACACAGCTCAGGGATCCACCAAGACGGCGTATTAAAAGCACAAAACACTTACGAAATTATGTCGCCAGAAAGTGTTGGTGTACCAAATAACCAATTAAACATGACTTCGCGTTCAGGTCGTCATGTTATTGAGCATCGTTTAGAAGAGTTAGGCTATCAAAAATCTGATTACGATATGGATAGCTTATACAGCAGCTTCTTAGCATTAGCAGACCAAAAAGGCACTGTGTATGACTACGACTTAGAAGCGATGATTTACTTTAATCAAATCAAAGATAAAGACGAAAAATATCAACTTGAGTTTGTTAACTCGACGTCTAACTCACAATCGGTGGCGAGCTCAACAATCGGCATGACAATTGATGGTGAGTCAAAGCAAGAGGCCGCAACAGGGAATGGCCCTGTAGAAGCATCATTCTTAGCAATTGAGCGCTTAACGGGTATGTCGGTTGAGATGATTGAATACAACCTAGAAGCAACAGGCCAAGGTGCCAGCTCGCTAGGGCAAGTGAATATTATCGCTAAATACGATGGTCGCCCATATCACGGCGCGGGCATTGCAGCGGATGTGGTAGAAGCGTCAGTACGCGCCATGATCCGCGTTTATAACTTAATTTATCGTGCACAAAAAGTGTCTGATTTAAAACAACAGAGGAAAGCAGGATGAGTCAATCGAATTACAGTATCGCAGTATTAGCAGGCGACGGGATTGGTCCAGAAGTTATGGCAGCAGCAGAAACCGTCTTGGATGCTGTAAGCGAAAAGTTTGGTTTTACTTTGACTCGTCATCACCACGCGATTGGAGGTGCTGCCATTGATGAGTTTGGTCAGGCACTGCCGCAAAGCACACTGAGTGCCTGCGAAAATGCCGATGCGATTTTATTTGGCTCGGTAGGCGGCCCTAAGTGGGAAAACTTACCGCCGAATGAGCAGCCAGAGCGAGCTTCACTGTTGCCATTGCGCAAGCATTTTGGTTTGTTCTGTAATTTACGCCCAGCACAATTATTACCAGCACTAAGTGCTGCGTCACCACTTCGTGCAGATATCAGCGCACAAGGCTTTGATATCTTATGTGTGCGCGAGCTAACCGGCGGTATTTATTTCGGTGAAAAAGGCCGCAGTGGCGAAGGTGAGCAAGAAGCCGCTTTCGATACCCAAACATATTCACGTAAAGAAATTGAGCGCATCGCACGCTTTGCATTTGAAGCCGCTAAGCTGCGTAGTAATCATGTTACCTCGGTTGATAAAGCGAATGTGTTAGCGACCAGCGTACTTTGGCGTGAAGTGGTCTCTGAAGTAAGCAAAGATTACCCAGAAGTAAGCCTTGACTACATTTATGTTGATAACGCGGCAATGCAGTTAGTAAAACAGCCAAGCCAGTTTGATGTATTACTTTGCGATAACTTATTTGGCGACATTTTGTCTGATGAGTGCGCGATGATCACAGGCTCTATGGGCTTATTACCATCAGCGAGTTTAAATCAGTCTGGCTTTGGTTTGTATGAGCCAGCTGGTGGCTCAGCACCTGATATCGCTGGTAAAGGGGTGGCAAACCCAATCGCGCAAATTTTAAGTGCTGCGCTTATGTTGCGCTACTCACTAGGTCAAGATGAAGCGGCTCGTACGATTGAAAAAGCGGTGGCAGAAGCGGTTGAAGCAGGTGTTGGTACGCCAGATATCTACCCAAATGCAGGGTACACCACCAGTGATGTTGCTGCGGCAATTGTGGCACGTATTTAATTAAAAATTGTTTGCGCTGAGCTCGTCACTCAGCGTAACTAAAATGAGGGAATAGCAAGTGGCCCAAACCTTATACGATAAAATTTGGCAAGCTCATGTAGTCGCCAGTATAAATGATCAAACCGATTTACTTTATATCGACCGTCACCTAGTTCATGAAGTTACATCGCCGCAAGCCTTTGCTGGTTTACGTGAGAAAAACCGCAAAGTACGTTGCCCAGAAAAAACCTTTGCGACTATGGACCATAATGTTTCAACAAAAAGTCGCTCATTAGATGCTGCGAGTGAAGTGTCGAAAAATCAATTAATGGCACTGTATGCAAACTGTAAAGAGTTTGGTATTCAACTTTATGATTTAAATTCGATTAATCAAGGTATTGTGCATGTAATGGGGCCTGAACAGGGCATTACCTTACCGGGCACAACCATAGTGTGTGGTGACAGCCATACCTCTACCCATGGTGCATTTGGTGCACTAGCGCACGGTATTGGTACTTCAGAAGTTGAGCATGTTCTAGCCACTCAAACACTGCAGCAGAAAAAAGCCAAGTCATTAAAAATTCAAATAAATGGTCGCCTACGTCCAACCGTTACTGCCAAAGATTTAATCATGGCGGTGATTGGTAAATTAGGCACTGCGGGTGGTACTGGCTATGTTGCTGAGTTTTGTGGTGAAGGGATCGAAGCGCTGTCTATGGAAGCGCGTATGACGCTTTGTAATATGAGTATTGAAATGGGCGCAAAAGCGGGTTTAATCGCGCCAGATCAAACAACTTATGATTATTTAAAAGGTCGCCCATTTTCACCACAAGGTGCTGACTTTGATAGTGCCGTTGCCTACTGGCAAACACTAAAAACTGATGAAGGCGCAGAGTTTGATCATGTTGTTGAATTAGAGGCTGCTGATATTCAACCGCAAATTACGTGGGGTACCAGCCCTGAGCAAGTGATTGGCGTAGATGAATTCATTCCTGATCCTGAGCAAGAACCAGACCTAATCAAAGCTGATGCAATACGTAGCGCACTAAAATATATGGGTTTAAAAGCCGGTGATAAATTGTCTTCTGCGACTGTTGATACCGTATTTATTGGCTCATGTACAAATAGCCGAATTGAAGATTTACGTGCTGCTGCGCAAATTGTTGAAGGTAAGCAGGTTGCAGCGGGTGTTGAAGCGCTGATTGTTCCTGGTTCTGGCCTTGTAAAAAAACAAGCTGAAGACGAAGGCCTTGCAGATATCTTCAAAGCAGCTGGCTTTGAATGGCGTGAACCAGGTTGTTCAATGTGCTTAGCAATGAATGACGACAGATTAGAAGCCGGTAAACGCTGTGCGTCGACCTCTAATCGTAACTTTGAAGGTCGCCAAGGTCGCGGTGGCCGCACTCACTTAGTGAGCCCAGCAATGGCTGCGGCAGCGGCAATTCATGGTCGTTTTGTTGATATCAGAGGAGAAGCCTAATGAGCGTATTTTTTAGTGGCTTAATGGCCCCGTTAGATAAAAACAATGTTGATACTGACCAAATTATTCCAAAGCAGTTTTTAACTTCGACCAGCCGTGATGGCTTTGATGCGGCGCTTTTTTACGATTGGCGTTATTTAGATAACGGTGAGCCAAACCCTGAGTTTATTTTGAATCGTCCTTGTTACCAAGGTGCGCAAGTTCTTTTAACTCGCGACAACTTTGGTTGTGGTTCATCGCGTGAGCACGCGCCATGGGCATTAAAGCAATATGGTTTTGAAGTTATCTTAGCGGAAAGCTTTGCCGATATTTTCTTTAATAACTGCGGCAATAACCAAATGCTTGCTATCGCATTACCAGCAGAAACACTTGAGCAATTATTTGTGCTGAGTGAACAGCATGATGATATTCATATCGAAGTTGATTTAGAAAACCAACAACTTCGTAGCGATAAGTTTGACACTATTCACTTTGATATTCGCCATGACATTAAAGAGCGTTTATTAAGTGGCTTAGACTTTATCGGTGTGACTGAAACACTTAACAGCCAAATTGATGCCTTTGAGCAGCAACTTGCAGCAGAACGCCCTTGGCAATAACCTGTTTTTTCCATGTGAACCTAAACGCGGCCAAGGTCGCGTTTTTTTGTTTTTTATCGTAATTGTTTTCTTTATGGCCTTTAAACAATTAGTCTAAGCAAAATTTTATTTAGGGAACACACCATGAAATATTTAGTGGCATCGATGCTCTTGGCAGCATCACAGTAGCAGCTGCGCGACCTGCACCGTTAGTGTCAATTCCAAGCCATGATGGCTTTTTTGATAATATTGCTGCCCATTGCGGTAAAGCTTACGAAGGTAAAGTGAGCGTTGATAACGCAGCTGGCCCGAGCTCATTTGCGGGCAAAAAGTTAGTAATGCATGTACGTCGTTGTAACGAGCGTGAGTTACAAGTGCCATTTCATGTAGGGGATGATGCATCTCGTACTTGGATCATCACAAAAACGGGCAGTGGACTTAGTTTAAAGCATGACCATCGCCATAAAGATGGCAGCGATGATAAATCAACCATGTATGGTGGGCATACTCTTGATGCGGGTTTTGCTAACGCACAGTCGTTCCCGGCTGATCAGTATTCAAAAGAGTTGTTTGTGAGTCAAGGTATTCCCCAATCAATGGGTAACACGTGGCAAATGTATATTTATCCAAAGCAATTTACGTATCGCTTAGTGCGTGAAGGACGTGAGTTTCGCGTTGATTTTGACTTAACAAAACCTATCACGCCGCCAAGCGCGCCGTGGGGATATGAAGACTAGTACTATTTAGCTTCGTCTTCACACTGTAAAACAACCGTTAAAGGTGGCTGATAGGCGCGTGGTTTAGTTGGAAAACGTTCATACTCCTGCACCCCATCAGTCACTCTTAGCATAAAAGGTTTGTCTCTACATAAGCGACTTGCATGGCGCAGTAAGAATACGCTTTGATTGCGAAAGTGCTTGTAGTCGTCAGACTGAATTTCGAGGTGGTAGCGGCCGTCGGCCAATTTAGTTTGGTAGTAATGGACTTTTTCGTCGAAGTCATAGAGCTTTTCGGTTTCGCCTTTTGCTGCTTGTGCATTACTGCACCCCGCTAACATTAAAACGGCGCTAATTAATAGTGCTTGTGTACTTCTCAGTTCACTCATAAACACTTAACTCCATGTGATTAATACCTTGTTTCATCGTGATGTTGAACCTGAATTAGCATCCATAGTCAAACTAAGGTAACGTTACGTCTTACATGTAGTCTAACACCCAAAAAGGGAAAATGTGATGCTCAATAAAATAAAACAGCTGTTTTCAGCGCTGAATGATACCCAATCTAGCATTACTGAGCATGACCTAAAAACCGCCGTTGCTGCGTTATTGATTGAGGTTATGCGTGCAGATAATGAGTTACAAGATGATGAGCAACAGACCCTGAATGAGACCTTAAAGAAGTATTTCTCGCTTAACGAGGAAGAGGTTCAAGAGTTAGTTGCAAGTGCATCGCAAAGCCTAGATGATGCAATAGATTATTTTCAGTTTTCAAAGCAAATTAATGCCCAGTGCAGCGCCGAGCAGCGTATTGATATCATCGAGCTGTTGTGGCGTTTAGCCTACGCAGATGGCAATTTAGATAAGCATGAAGAAATGGTTATTCGCCGCGTCGCAAGCTTGCTGTATGTAACTCATGAAGACTTTATCGCTGCTAAGCTAGCAGCGACAAAGCTAAGTTAGTAGCGATAAAACTAGGCTAGCAATTATTTATTTAATTTGCTCGCTACGCTCACAAGTTGCTGGGCAAGGCTGGCAACTTTATCGGCTGTATCAGCATCGCTGATGCGGCCTTGCTCATCTAATTTGCTGTGGATAGCAGGCACTGCAAGTTGATCTGCAAGCACTAAACTACCAATACCCGATAAAATATCACGTACGTGATTTAAACCACGTAAGCCACCTAAACCACCCGGTGACGATGCATAAAGTGCTGTGACTTTATTTCGAAAAGCAGGCACTGCACCTTGCTCTGTACGAGATGCCCAATCGATTGCGTTTTTAAGTGGTGCTGTAATTGAGCCATTATATTCTGGGCTTGCTAATAAAATACCGTCAGCTGCGCGAAGCTTATCTTTCAATAATTGTGCGCCAGCAGGTGTACCTTGCGCTTCAATATCTTCGTCAAATAAAGGTAAGTTTAAATCGCTTAATTTAATCACTTCTACTTCAGCACCACTTTCGAGGGCGAAGCGCGCAGCTTCATTAATCAGTTTTTGATTAAAGCTGTCTTTACGTAGACTGCCTGCTAGGGCAATAATTTTTGGTGCTGTCATGATGGCTTCCTTTTTTAAGCTTCACTGTTGATATACTCACTGTAGCAAAAAACAGCTTGCAGAAAAGCCAAATAAACGCAAAACTTATGTGCGTATATGCACACAAGGAGCCGTTATGGCGATTCAATTTGATGATTGGCAAGATGTAAAAGTCGCTTTTGAGGTGGCAAGGCTCGGTACGTTAACCGCTGCTGCCGAATCTTTAGGTGTTCATCACAGCACAGTGCTTAGAAGAATCAACAATTTAGAAGATAACCTTGACGCGCGGTTATTCCACCGTCATGCCCGTGGCTATACAGTGACAGAAATAGGCGCTAAGTTGTTTGCGACTGCAAAATCGATTAACGCTGAACTTGAAAAACTTCACAACGATATTATTGCCGCTGATAGCCAACTGCGAGGCAGTTTATTATTAACTACGGTCAGTGGTTTTATTGATGTGCTTAGTGATGTCTGCGAACAGTTTCAAAGCCTGCACCCGCAAGTGCAGCTCGAAGTTATTCTTGATCAAAACCGCTTACGTCTTGATCACGGTCAGGCACACATTGCCGTGCGAGCAGGTCCTCGGCCTGATGAAGGCGACTATATTGCCCAGCATTTAGCTGAACTTTCGTCAGGGTTTTATGCCTCTAAAAGTTATATTGAAAAGTATGGCATGCCAAAGAATATTGAGCAGTTGCAGCAGCATAGTTTTGTCTCTGGGGTGGCTGGCTATAACGGTAAAGTGCCTTATTTTGCATGGGTTGATCAACACATTGAACCTTCGCAAATTAAGCTACGGGTGTCTGAAACATCAGAAGCTACACGGGCGATTGTGAGGGGCTTAGGAATTGGTGGTTTACAGCATGAAGTGGCAAGCCAATACCCTGATCTGCTGCCAGTGCTTCCTAAAGAGCTAAACTGGCCAACGGATCTTTGGCTGGTAACGCATCACTTGGTGCATCGCACAGCCAAAGTCCAAGCATTTAGTCAGCTTTTAAAAGCCTATTTTAAAGATTTAAAAGCTTAAACAGACTTTTTAACGCTAATGCCTAGCCGTTTGGCTAGGCGCACAAGGTTGGCTCTATCAACACTTAAGCTACGTGCTGTGGCAGCCCAGTTTAGGTTATGTAGTTCAAGTTGTTGCATAATCAATTGATAACTAAAAGCGTCAGTTGCCTCTTTCAGCGATAAGCGAGTGGCTTTTTGTTCGTTAACTGCAACAGGGCTTGGTGCGGCAACGGCGGTTTTAGCAATATCACAATGTTCAGGCTCGATTGTGACAATGCTTTGTTGCCATTGCTGTTGTTTGGCTTTGAGTGCTGCGCGACTGATCACATGTTCAAGCTCTCTCACATTGCCTGGCCAATCATATTGACGCAGTAGTAATTGTGTATCGCTACTAAGCTTAAGTTGCTTAATTGCCAGTTTTTTAGATGTTTGCTCAATAAAAAAGCCTGCTAATAAAATAACATCGTTATCGCGCTCTTTTAGTGGTGCAACATGCAATGGGTAAACGCTTAATCGGTGATAAAGATCTGCACGAAAGCGCCCCGCAGCGACTTCTTGTTTTAAATCGCGATTGGTTGCTGCAATCACTCTGACATCAACATAACGGCTTTGATCTTCCCCCACCGTTTGTACTTCACCACTTTGTAATACACGCAATAACTTACTTTGCATGGCAAGCGGAAGTTCGCCGATTTCATCTAAAAATAGCGTGCCGCCATCGGCGAGTTGAAACTTACCCTGACGCGCAGTATGTGCGCCAGTAAATGCGCCTTTACTGTGACCAAAAAATTCACTTTCGGCTAAGTTCTCTGGTAACGATGCGCAGTTTAAGTGGATCAACGGCATGTCACGGCGTTTTGAGTTTAAATGGATATTGCGCGCAACGAGTTCTTTACCGACGCCTGTGTCGCCTTGTATTAAAACGCTAAATTCTGAGGCAGCCACCAGCTGAATATCATTTTTAAGGGTCTGCATTGCTTGGCTATTACCAATAATTTCGACACCTTCTCGTGTTAGTGCCTCAAGGTTAAGCTGCTGCGCAACTTGATGGCTGTGCTGTGCGTGTTGCATAAAATGCTGCAAGGTTAGGGCATGCTCAACATAGCCTGCAGCTAGCTGTTTTAGTTGATTGAGCTCGTTCATTGCTAAAGCGTCAAAGGCATGTTCATCTAAACTATCAAAGGTCAAAACACCCAATAGTTCGTTGTTATCTTTGCTACTCAGCAGCGGCACGCCCATGCAGGCATGAACAGGAAAGTCGCCATGCTGGCTTTGTAATAAACCATCGTAGGGGTCGGGTAGGCCACAGTCTTTGGCAAATTTTAGCGGTTCACTGCCACGGCATATTTCAAATAAGCGCGGATGCTCCGCTATTTTAAAGCGTCTTCCTAACGTATCGTCCGACAACCCATGAAGGGCTACGGGCTTTAACACATCGCCTTGTTTCAATAATAAGGCAACTGCATCACATTCAAGCCAATCATTAATGCAACTCAACAGATAACTGAAATTATGATCAACACTGCTTGCTTTGGTAAGTGCAAGTGCAACATCAAGAAGGGATTTTTTGAGCATCATGTCAATTTGACCTGAATGTGTTTTATTGATGCTTTTAATGGTGTGTCATTTTGACTTATTTATCAAGCGTCCAAATTTAACGCATTGATATTTAAAGGTTTTTATTTTTGGCTTGAACTGTGCAATAGCTGGGGAAATTAAACGCTGAGAGCACGAATGAAAGTCATTAATTTAACTGAACCTATGCCAACTAAGATCAAATTTTATCAACTCAGCCAGTGGCCGTTATGGGCATTAGCATTTCGGCCTTTTTTCTTGGCGGCAGGTGCCTTAGCTGTATTTGCTATGAGTTACTGGTTTTTAATCTTGGCGGGCTATGCACCGTGGCACCTAACAATGCCCGCAACGCTTTGGCATGCTCACGAAATGCTGTTTGGCTTTGCAGGCGTGGTTGCCATGGGCTTTTTGCTAACCGCCGCACAAACATGGACAGGTGTGGCGAGTGTAAGTGGTATTAAGCTTTGTTTGCTTAGCATGATTTGGCTTGCTGCAAGGTTTAGTTTTTTTATTGAGATTGCAGGGTTCGAGCAGCTAAACCTTTATATTGTTAGTGCGCTACAACTCGTTTGGTGGCTAGCTGGAATTATTATTCTAGCTGACATGCTGATACAGGCAAAAAGCAGCCATAACTACTTATTTGTTGTCATCGCATCTTTGCTCTGTGCGCTCAATGTGATTTTTTTGAGCTTAGTTGTACTTAATAAAATGTCGCTGGCACTGGGGGTTGTTGATACCGCTGTACTTATCATGACACTGCTAGTTGGTGTTGTGGCTGGGCGAGTTGTGCCATTTTTTACCGCGCGCGGCCTTAACCTAAGTGAACAAGTTAGAGCCCCCAAGCTCGATAAATTAGTCGTATTTAGCTCATTTTTCGCCATTGCGTGGTTTTTTATGAGTCAGCTATTTTTTAGCGCAATGAGCACCGGTTGGGTTTTTGCTTGGCTTGCTTGTTTACATTCAGCCCGGTGTGTTTTGTGGTGGCATAAAGGCATTCTAAAAGTGCCTTTGCTATGGTCATTACACGTGGCTTATTGGGCTTTATCGGTTGGTTTAATACTCGTCGCGCTGAGCTATTTCAGCCCAATTATCTTATTCAAAGATGCGCTTCATCTGATCACTGTTGGCACCATAGGTGTGATGATCATCGCCATGATGGTACGTGTCTCTCATGGTCACACTGGGCGCGCATTACAAGCCCCTGCGTACATTAGTTTGGCATTTGTACTCATTGTGATAGCTGCCATTGTACGTTCGTTACTTCCCGTTTATTTAGGTCATCACCTTGCATGGCAGTTAAGTGCGTTGCTGTGGGTTGCTGGCTTTAGCTTATTTTTATTTCATTGTGCGCCCATCTTAGTGAATCGTCGTGTTGATGGTCGCCGCGGTTAATCTCTCCAATAGGAAAAACTATGTTATCTGAAAAAACGATCCAGATTGTTAAAAGTACTTTGCCGTTGCTTGCACAAGCAGGCCCTCAAGTGACTGAGTATTTTTATGATCGTATGTTTAGCTACAACCCAGAGCTTAAAAATATTTTTAATATGACGCATCAGCAATCGGGCTCTCAGCAATTTGCGCTATTTAATGCCTTAGCTGCCTACGCGGCAAATATTGATAACTTGGCAGTGTTAAAAGGTGCGCTTGCGCGCATTAATCATAAACACACCAGTTACCATATTTTGCCAGAGCATTATCCTATTGTTGGTGGACATCTGATTGCGACTTTAAAAGAGTTATTGCCAGAACAATTTACTCCTGAGGTCGAGTATGCATGGCGTGAAGCCTATTCATTATTAGCGGATGTATGTATCAATGAGGAGATGTCGCTATATCAAAAAACCAAAAAGGCACCGGGAGGTTGGTTTGGTACTCGTACTTTCACAATTACAGAAAAACGTATGGAGTCATCGCAAATTTGCAGTTTCATATTAACGCCTGCCGATGCAAAGCCTGTTGTGGCGTATTTACCGGGCCAATATTTAGGAATTAAAGTAACGCCAGCAAACAGTGATTTAACGCAAGTTAGGCAATACTCTTTATCACAGCAAAGTAATGGCCACAATTACCGAATTAGCGTTAAAGAAGAAGGCTTGGTATCTAACTACCTACACAGCTTAACTGAGGGGGATGAGGTAGAAATTTACCCACCTGCAGGCGACTTTGTGCTTCGCGAAATCGACTCGCCTGTTGTATTGATTTCTGCGGGTGTTGGTCAAACCCCAATGATGGCGATGCTAGAAACACTATTAAGTAATCAACCTAACCAGTCAATCCATTATCTACATGCTTGCGACAGTGAGACGCAGTTTGCCTTTAAAGAGTATTTATTTAAGCAACAACAAGCGCACGCTTCATTACATTGTGTTACCTGGTTTAAAGATGGCAAGGGGGGCGATTTTGCGGGCTTGATGGATGTAAACCACATCGCTGACAGCTTACCAATTAGTAAAGGTGACTTTTACCTGTGTGGCCCTATCGCCTTTATGGCAATGATCAAAGAGCAACTACTAAGTATTGGGGTTGCAAGTGAACGCATTCACTACGAGGTGTTTGGCCCTCACCAAAGCTTATGATGTAAAAGGCGTAGCTGAAGCTGCGCCTTTTTTGTTAGTTAACTTCGCGCTCTAGATCAGGAAGTGAAATACGGAGCTCTTTTTGTACTTTAGAAGCCCATAAGAATTTCACTATTAGAGTAACTTACGATTGCTAATTTCAGCTATTTCAAGCTTTTGCCACGATTCAAATAGCTTGCGTTGTTTGTCTGATATTTTTAAGCCATAGGTTTTTTGCATATAAAAATAGGTATCGGCTATTTGCTTTCTTGCATAAATGGGTGGCTCAAATACGCGCTGCTTAAAGTCGATTTTTACAGGGCATGCTCCGTAACTTGCACTTGATGTTGACACCATGCCGTAGCGAAAGTTTGAACGGTCAGCATTGATCTCGCCTATAGCAGGGGCAAGGTTATTAATGTCGGCTTCCATTTGACGGAATTTCGCACTGACCTTTTTACAGTTTTTACGACCGCCATCTTGCCATCATTGTAATTGATGACCAAACTCCCAGGCAGGCACAATATGCTCCCACTCTATTCTTTTTGCGCGGGCATTCTCTTTTCCTGAGCGGGTGACAGGGTTTCTAGGAATATAACCACACGCATCAGGATCTGGCACAAGTTTTTTACCTTGGCGCTTTATGTCGCAGCCACAATATAAGCTTTTATTGTTGCTTGGTAGGTTCTTAATTAAATGCTTTTTGGCACTGTAAAAGCTCGAAAATTCTTTAGCGGATATAGGAAAAGTGAAAATAAAACACAGGGCTAAGTATAGAAATAAACGCATATCCATCACATCAGTGAACTACAGGAAGCGCTATTTTAGAGCGACTATTCTAAAAATGAAAAGTTTTTCAACTCAGCTATAGTTGTTAGGCCGTTTTAATTAAAGGAATTACAACTATGTTATTAGGTGCCTTCTCAGTGAGTTTAAATGTCAAAGATATTCGTGCTTCAAAGCAGTTTTATGAAAAGCTAGGTTTCAACGAGTTTGCTGGGGAGATAGAACAGCATTGGCTAATTATGAAAAACGGTGAACATTTAATTGGTTTGTTTCAAGGTATGTTCGACAAAACCATGCTGACCTTTAACCCAGGGTGGGATCAAAATGCTGAAGCTTTGGATGAATTTGCAACCTTTGAGCAATTAGCTGCACAATTTCAGCAACAAGGATTAGAAATACAAAAGGCCGGTGACGCGAGTTTTATTATCACCGACCCAGATGGCAATCCTATTTTGATTGACCAACACGTGTAGCTGGCTTTTTACGTTTAATTCGAACGTTTTGTAGTAACAAGAGAACTCCTGTAATACAAAATAGTACGCTGGTGGCCGAGAAGCTGATGAGTAGTGGATTGTTAAAGTTCTCACGCTCATCATAATCCATAATGTGTAGCATCCAGAAAAAGTCGAAAATGCGCCACAGGGTGCTGCGCACAGTAATAAGGTTACCGGTTTGGCTATCTAAATATAAGGTTGTTGATCGCCAATCATCAAAGCTTACTTGCCAAACATTGGCTTTGTGACCGACTTCTCTAGGCCCTTTTGTTAATAACTGCGCTTGCGTTATTTTTGCGTCAATAAGCAGGTGAGCTTGCGCATTTTCAATGATTTGCGCTTTACTCGGTGCAGGCATTTTAGCACCTGTTCTACCATCAAAGTTGAATGTACCGCTAGAGGTTGTTACTTCTATAATCGGTGTATTTAGAAAGTGGCTATATTTAATACCTTCGATTTGCTCAAATTGCGCTGTTATTTTATCAATTGAAGCAGGGTAGTCCGACAATAAAAATGGGCTACTTAAACTGCGATTAGCCAGATGCTTACCATGCACTTTTTCAAGTGGTAATGAGCTCATTACCAGCCCTCCTAAGAGCCAAAAAAAGATCTGCAAAGCAAGTAAGTAGCCAAGCCATTTATGCCCTTTACGAGCATACTTAAACAGGCGTTTATTCATTATTACCCCGTTATTATTGTTATGTGGGCGCTATTTTAGGTTGTTTAGCTAGATTGCCAATGCGGCATAATGTCGCATTAACTGTATTCTAGATTTGGTATATATACAAAACTGAGTTAAAGTTTCAGTCGATATCAATAGAGGGTAAAAACGAGAGTATGTCGGAAATTCAATTTTTAAATGTAGATCTGGAGCTTGAATCAAAGCACGATATTAGTGCGCTTGTTGCTGATTTGAAGAAAAACGCCATGGTTTTACATTATGACCAAGATGAATACCGCCAACTAGCACGTATTGAAGCAACCGCAGATATCAGCTCTCCAGATAAAGCCATTAACCAGCTTTGCGAGCTTATTGAGTCTTGCTCGCGCAATGCATTAAAACAGTGGTTATCGTGCTCAAAGCGTACATTTGATATAGGCTTTGAATCAGGTAATTCGCCTAAATGCTTTAACCAACCCCTGCATGCCGATACCTTGTTACGTATCTCT
This sequence comes from Pseudoalteromonas sp. S1650, assembly GCF_005887195.1. Taxonomy (NCBI): domain Bacteria; kingdom Pseudomonadati; phylum Pseudomonadota; class Gammaproteobacteria; order Alteromonadales; family Pseudoalteromonadaceae; genus Pseudoalteromonas; species Pseudoalteromonas sp. S1650. Next base: position 15,252 of record NZ_PNDF01000068.1, read on the forward strand.
GCAATTGGCGCAGGGATTGAAATTACTATTTATCCTGTCGAAAAATAGCCTGAATTTATCGCTCTACAACAGCTGCGGTCATTCTTGATACGCAGCAAAGCTCTCCTGCGGCATTGGTAATTTTAATATCCCAAACAGAAGTTCGCTTACCTAAATGCAACGGTCTTGCTGTTGCTGTTAACGTTCCTTTGCGTGACGCTTTCATGTGGTTGGCATTAATTTCTTGGCCAACAGCATAGAACTTATTGAAATCAACCACGAAATTTGCTGCATAGCTTGCCACTGTCTCTGCTAATACAACGTTTGCTCCGCCATGAACCATACCCATAGGGTTATGATGCTCAGGAATAGCAGGCATAGTTGCCATTAAATAATCATCACCAATTTCAGTTACCTCAATGCCCATAGTTTTCATTAAAGTGCCTTGACCGGTGATCCCCTGTTCTAGCTCTTTGCAAAGCTCTAACGTGATTGGGTGGTGCCAAATACTCATTGTGTTTCCTTAGCCTGCTAATTAAAGCTAATACCTTATGGCATCTTTCGGTGTGGTTCAATGTTAGTTTTGTAGCAATATGATGGGGTTAATTTAAATTTGCGATTTTCAAATAACTGTATATACTCACAGTTAAATGTACTGTATGGAAAACCAGTTGTATGCGCCCATTAACTAAACGCCAATCGCAAATTTTAGAACTAATTAAAGTCTTTATTAAAGATACAGGCATGCCACCTACGCGTGCTGAAATAGCTCAAACATTAGGTTTTAAAAGTGCCAACGCTGCTGAAGAACACCTAAAAGCACTGGCTAAAAAAGGCATGATCAAAATGAAGCCTGGGGCGAGTCGCGGTATTCAGTTAATTGAAGAAGATGAGCCAGAGCAATTAGGCTTACCTTTAATTGGCCGTGTTGCAGCCGGTGAACCTATTTTGGCGCAAGAACATGTTGAAAGTCACTGCCAAGTTGATCCTTCATTATTTAAGCCTGCAGCCGATTTCTTACTGCGTGTAAATGGCATGAGTATGAAAGACATTGGTATTATGGATGGCGATTTGCTTGCAGTACACAGAACACAAGTTGCTGAAAACGGGCAAGTAGTTGTAGCTCGAGTCGATGAAGATGTAACAGTTAAGCGTCTAGAAAAAGCGGGTCGCAAAGTACTTTTACACGCTGAGAACGAAGAGTTTTCGCCTATTGAGGTTGATCTTGAGCACGAGTCGTTCAACATCGAGGGGTTAGCTGTTGGGGTTATTCGTAACGCTGATTGGATGTAACTTTTCCCAATTTGGTGCATCAAATTGACTCAATTTGGTGCGCCGCTGAAATTTTACTACTTAATTAGGATTTGTGAATCCTTACTCTTCATTTAAAGCCTTATATGGCGCAGTTTTCCTCTCTTTTTATATTTCGTTTTTACTCCTAAACATTAAATAACGCGCTGATTATAGTTGTTATTTCTGCACCAAAATAAACATTTATTATCATTAAAACTTGCTTATTGGTCATTTTTTAACTAATTGGTTAATACACTGTATTAACACCTAATTAATAAAAAGACACAAAAATGTGCGAGGTGTTAGACAGGGGGTAGGTATCATAAGTGGGTCAAAATGATACGTAGTCGCTCTGAACAATAAGAAAAACGAATGGGCACCTTGTTGTATCGCCTTTTCGCTTTGCGTCTTGCAATAGCATCTAAAGGAGCCGTCACATGGGTAAACTGCGTTACGCCTTGTGGCTTATATTGTTTGCACTTCCTGAGCTTGCATTGGCAAATAGCCAATACAATATGCGTAAAGGGGTGACCGATATAAGTAATAATGTTTATGAGTTACACATGACGATATTTATTATCTGCTGTGTAATCGGCATCATCGTATTTGCGGTGATGTTTTGGGCTTTAATACACCACCGTAAATCCAAAGGGGCCAAGCCTGCCCAATTTCATGAAAGTACAAAAGTTGAAATACTTTGGACTGCCATTCCATTTGTCATCTTAATCGCCATGGCTGTGCCTGCCACAAAAACCTTAATTGCCATGGAAGATGCCTCTAAAGCCGATATCACCATTAAAGTGACGGGCTCACAGTGGAAGTGGCATTATGAGTACATGGGTGAAGACATTGCCTATTACTCGATTCTATCTACTCCTAAAGATCAAATAGACAACCAAGCAGAGAAAACTGAACATTATTTGCTTGAAGTAGATAAACCGCTAGTACTTCCTATCAATAAAAAAGTTCGCTTTTTAATGACTTCAGACGATGTAATTCATTCATGGTGGGTGCCTGATTTTGCGGTTAAAAAGGATGCAAATCCTGGGTTTATCAATGAAGCGTGGACACGTATTAACGAGCCAGGCGTGTACCGTGGCCAATGTGCTGAGTTATGCGGTAAAGATCATGGCTTTATGCCTGTAGTGGTGAAAGCTTTACCTGAAGATGAGTTTGCTAATTGGCTTGCAGATGCTAAGCAAGAAAAAGCCAATGCGGCCGCAGCGGATGCTGCTTTGCTTGATCAAACATTACCGAAAGAAGAGCTTATGACCTTGGGTGAGCAAGTCTACATGGCTAGTTGTGCTGCATGCCACCAACCTACCGGTATGGGCCTACCTGGCGTATTTCCAGCACTTAAAGGCAGCCCGATTGTATTAGGTGATGTAAAAGATCACATAGATATTGTGTTACACGGTAAGCCTGGCACAGCAATGCAAGCGTTTGATAAACAGCTTTCAATCAAGCAACTTGCTGCGGTTATTACTTATAAGCGAAATGCGTGGGGTAATGACACCGGCGATGTTATCCAACCGAGTCAAATTCAAGCCGCGATTGATGCAGCAGCGGAGGCGAACTAATGAGTAACGTTATTAACGAGCAAGCAACTGGGCATGCGCATCACGACCATCATCACCCTGCTAAAGGTTTTAAGCGTTGGCTTTACACCACCAATCATAAAGACATCGGGAGTTTATACCTGATTTTTTCACTCACCATGTTTTTAATTGGCGGAGCAATGGCAATGGTGATCCGCGCTGAACTGTTTCAGCCTGGATTACAGTTAGTCGATCCGCACTTTTTTAATCAAATGACTACCGTACATGGCTTGATCATGGTGTTTGGTGCCGTTATGCCCGCGTTCACTGGGCTTGCAAACTGGATGGTACCTATGATGATAGGCGCACCGGATATGGCCTTACCACGTATGAATAACTGGAGCTTTTGGATATTGCCTTTCGCATTTTTAATCCTGTTGGCTTCGTTACTCATGCCGGGTGGCGGTCCTGCGTTTGGTTGGACTTTCTATGCACCACTCTCCACCACTTACAGTAACGACAACACCGCACTGTTTGTATTTGCTGTACATATCATGGGTATCAGCTCAATTATGGGGGCGATTAACGTTATCGTGACTATCGTCAACCTAAGAGCGCCGGGTATGACGTGGATGAAGCTGCCGCTATTTGTATGGACATGGTTAATCACTGCATTTTTGTTAATTGCTGTTATGCCTGTTCTAGCAGGGGCGGTCACTATGGTGTTGACCGATAAATACTTTGCAACCAGCTTTTTTGATGCAGCCGGTGGGGGCGACCCTGTGATGTTCCAGCACATTTTCTGGTTCTTCGGTCACCCTGAAGTGTACATCATGATTTTACCAGCCTTTGGCATTATATCGACTATCGTACCTACCTTCTCGCGCAAAAAGCTATTTGGCTACGCGTCTATGGTGTATGCAACTTCATCGATTGCGCTGCTAAGTTTTATCGTTTGGGCACACCATATGTTTACCACTGGGATGCCTGTGGCAGGCGAGTTGTTTTTCATGTACGCCACCATGCTCATTTCGGTGCCAACGGGCGTTAAAGTGTTTAACTGGGTGGCCACCATGTGGCGCGGTTCAATTAGCTTCGAAATTCCGATGATGTTTGCCATCGCCTTTATTGTGTTATTCACCTTAGGTGGTTTCTCTGGCTTGATGCTTGCGATTACACCGGCAGATTTTCAATATCATGATACCTATTTTGTGGTAGCACACTTCCATTATGTGCTTGTGACAGGAGCTGTGTTCTCAATTATGGCGGGGGCCTACTACTGGTTACCGAAATGGACCGGCAACATGTATAACGAAACGCTGGCGAAATGGCATTTTTGGTTATCGCTAATCAGTGTCAACGTGTTGTTCTTCCCTATGCACTTTGTTGGCCTTGCCGGTATGCCGCGTCGTATTCCTGACTATGCACTGCAATTCGCTGACTTTAACGCCATTATCAGTATTGGTGGTTTTGCATTTGGCTTATCGCAACTGTTGTTTGTGTTGGTGGTATTTAAATGTGCCAGAGGGGGCGAAAAAGCGCCTGCCAAAGTATGGGATGGAGCTGAAGGTTTAGAGTGGGAAGTCGATTCTCCAGCACCTTATCATACCTTTGAAACACCGCCGGAGATTAAGTAATGAACCATGCACCTTTGCTAAAAAAACTGCTGATTACATGCTTGCTCATGTTTGCTTTTGCTTTTGCAATGGTGCCGCTTTACGACGTGTTTTGCGACGTTACAGGGTTGAATGGTAAGCCATCATTAGAAAAAGCGAGCGCGAGTGAATCAATAAATACACAGCGTCAAGTTGATGTCAGCTTTACCACTCACGCTCAAAGCGGCGCGCCATTTAAGGTGCAGTCTGAGCAATACAGTGTGGCAGTACAACCTGGTGCCATGCGTGAAGTTAAATTCTCAGCGAAAAACACCAGTAATGAAGACAAAGTCATGCAAGCAATTCCATCAGTATCACCGGGTAAAGCGGCAAAGTACTTACATAAAATCGCCTGTTTTTGCTTTGATCAGCAGCCAATGAAAGCCGGTGAAGAAATGGAGTTTACCTTGTTGTTTTATGTTGATACTGAGTTACCCGACGATGTTGAGGAACTGACGTTGTCGTATACCGTGTTTGATATTAGCGGGCATGTTGTGGCTAAAAACGATTAAAAGCCGCCAAGCTAATTGCTAATTGGGAGCAAACAAAATGAATCAAAATTATGAAAAATACTATGTTCCAGCCGAGAGTCCTTGGCCAATAGTTGGTGCCATCGCGATGTTTTTAATTGCTGTTGGTGCTGGTTTAACAGTGATGCAAGTAAGTGGTGAGAGCAGTAGTGGCCAGTATGTGTTGTATCTAGGCATTGCCATATTAATCTATATGGTTTTTAGCTGGTTTAAAAACGTTATTGAAGAGTCTCATAAAGGGCTTTATTCAGCGCAAATGGATCGTTCATTCAAACAAGGTATGGGCTGGTTTATCTTCTCTGAAGTTATGTTCTTTATGGCATTTTTTGGCGCACTATTTTACGCCCGTATGATTTCGGTGCCTTGGCTTGGTGGCGCAAGTAATAATGCTATGACCAATGAAGTACTCTGGCCAACCTTTGAAGCCGTATGGCCGCTATTAACTACGCCAGCGGGCGAGACCACACAAGCTATGGGCTGGCAAGGTCTACCATTGATCAACACGCTTATTCTGCTTACCTCGTCGGTCACAATTCACTTTGCTCATGTTGCTATTGAAAACAATAAGCGCGGCGCTCTTAAGGTATTTTTATCTTTAACCGTGCTATTAGGTGTGATTTTCCTTGGCTTACAAGTTTATGAGTATATGCATGCTTATCAAGACCTAGGTTTGACCTTAGATGCGGGCGTTTATGGGAATACCTTTTTCTTGTTAACGGGCTTTCACGGTATGCACGTGACACTTGGAACCATTATTTTATTTGTAGTGCTACTAAGAATTTTTAAAGGCCACTTCACGAGTGAAAAGCACTTTGCCTTTCAAGCAGCTGCTTGGTATTGGCACTTTGTTGATGTGGTGTGGTTGTGTTTATTTGTATTTGTTTACGTGCTGTAGCTTTGTGAAGCGGCGACGGGTTGGTGTGAATAAAGCCTAATTTCATTGCGGCAATGATGAGCACCAGCACAATACCTGAAAACAGCACTCGACGACCTAAATAATGCGACATGGGTTTCGAGTGCTCTTTTGCTGACATCATCACAAACAGCGCTCTAAACAGGTTGAACAGAATATAAAGTAATAACAAAACAATAATGATTTTAATCATATTAGGTATTCCAAATGCAGTTAATTTTATGGCGCAAACAAAAGCTTAGCTCAATTATCGCAATTTGCGTTGTGATACTTGCAGTGCTTATTTGTTTACGACTCAGCGTTTGGCAATACCAGCGAGGCGAGCAAAAACAGCAGCAACTAAGTCAGTTAGCCGTTTCGAAAGAGCAAGGAGTTTTGAGCTGGCAAGAGCTGCAAAATTTACCTAGAGAGCTGAACAAAACGGGCTTGCAAGTCAAAGTCTCTGGCGAGGTAAATAAACAACAGTACTGGCTGCTTGATAATCAAATTTATCAGGGGCAAGTGGGCTATGACTTACTAGTAGCTATGACAATTACCGGCGAAACCGCGCCTATAATCGTTAACTTTGGTTGGTTAAAAGCTCCTGTAAACCGCAACCTGTTACCAACCGTTGAGTGGCCAGAATCAACAAGGTTTTCGGCCACAGTGCAATTGAAACAAGGCAACTTACAAGGCTTCACACTTGCCGATGAGATTGGTGCAGAACAAGGCTGGCCTAAGCGTATTCAAGGCATCGATTTAACAATTTTTAGTACTCAATTAGCAAAGCCCTTACAAGACTTTATTGGTTATCGTAATGAAGCAGATGGTATTGCAACCCCGCATTACCAGAGTGTCGTGATGGGGCCAGATAAACATTACGCCTATGCCGTGCAGTGGTTATTAATCGGCTTAGCGTGTGTAGTTATTGCTTTTTTTGCGATGAGAAGGAGAGGTTATGAAAATAAACCCGCTTAGTTTGTTCGTTTTGTGCTGTTTTGTGCCGTTGGCACTTGCATATGCAGCATTAAAGCTTGAGTGGTTACCGAGTGGTTCGAGTAATCATGGTGAGCTTTTAAGTGAAGAAGTGAAGCTAGTTGATTGGCAACAAGGCGAACCTAAACAATGGACTATTGCGCTTAATTATCCAAAAGAGTGCACTGATGTTTGTGCAAGCCAATTAGCCAGTCTAGATAACCTATATGTCGCTTTAGGTAAAAATCAGCAAAAAGTGGATGTGGCGGTACTGACAAATCAACAGCAGGTATCGGCAAATTGGCGTCAATTAGCAGTAAGTCCTGCACTCAAAGCGGGAGACCTATATTTAGTTGATCACATGGGCTTAGTGGTTTTGCATTACCCCTACACGGCTGAGCCAGAACAAAACAGACTGATTCAAAAAGGCTTACTTAAAGACTTAAAGAAACTACTTAACTATGCGCGTTCAAGTTAAACCTCATTAAGGGGATAAAGATGTATAAAAATTATAAATATTTAGTCTTAATTACGGTTTTCTTCTCAATCTTAGTTGTTGGGCTTGGTGCTTATACACGGCTGAGTGATGCTGGGCTTGGCTGTCCTGACTGGCCTGGGTGCTATGGATTTTTAACCGTGCCAAAACATGAAACTGCTCTGTTACATGTTGAGCAAAACTACCCTGATATGATGTTTGAGGCTGCAAAAGCATGGAAAGAAATGATCCACCGCTATTTTGCCGGTGCCCTTGGCCTATTAATTTTAGCTTTGTTTGTTTTTGCATTTTTAAAACGTCAATATCCAAATATGCCGGTTAAGCTGCCATTAGCACTATTATTACTGGTGGTATTCCAAGCCGTATTGGGCATGTGGACTGTCACTATGAACCTACAACCTTTAGTTGTAATGGGGCATTTGCTCGGCGGTTTTAGTATTTTGTCGTTGCTGTTTTTATTGTATCTACGTTTAAAGACCGAACCTGTTGCTAGCAGTGATAGCGGCGCAAAGCCATATTACCGGTTAGCGCTGGTGGGCTTAGTGGTGCTTATACTGCAAATTGCATTGGGTGGCTGGCTTGCGGCGAATTATGCAGCTCCACATTGCAATGGCTTACCGCTGTGTAGCTACGGACAACCGTTTTCTTTGAAGAGTGTGTTTCAGCTACCGCTTGAGCACAGCACCTATGAATATGGCGTTTTATCGCAGCAGGCGCGTATGTCTATTCATCTGCTACACCGTATTTGGGCGCTGGTTACTTGTGTGGTGTTAGCACTGATCATGTGGCGCATATATTCACGCTGTTACTCTCGAAAAATTAAGCACTGTACCGTCACTGTATTAATCGCTTTGTTGTGCCAAATCTGTTTAGGCCTAGCTGTTGTGCACTGGCACTTTCCATTAAGTGTTGCACTTGCGCACAACCTAATGGCCGCATTGTTACTGCTTAGCATGGTAAGACTATGCTTCCACTTAAAAATAAGAACCTAGGAGGCTGTGATGGCATTATTACTAAGCTCAGAAAAATCATTATTTATTCAAAGCTCAGAGTTACTTAAAGATTACTTAGCTATCAGTAAATTTAAAGTGGTTGCCATGCTTGTACTCACAGCATGGGTTGGTCTGGCATTAGCTCCTGATGTTGGGCGAGGAGTATTTGTGCAACTTGCAAGCTTGCTAGGCATTGGTTTGCTGTCGGCCGCAGCTGCTGTGATCAATCATGTTGTTGATAGTGAAATCGACAGTAAAATGGCACGTACGCGCCATCGCCCTGTGGCAAAAGGTCGACTCAGTAAACAGCACGCTTTGAGCTTTGCTGGAGTGATTGGCGTAATAGGTTTTATGATGCTTGTGATTTGGGCGAATACACTTACAGCCATTCTTACTTTGTTTGCGCTTGTTGGCTATGCCTTTATTTACACTTCATTTTTAAAGCGTGCCACACCGCAAAATATTGTTATTGGTGGTTTGGCTGGAGCTATGCCACCGCTGTTAGGATGGGTATCTGAAACTGGCCATATGGCTGCTGCACCATGGTTATTGGTGATGATTATATTTACCTGGACCCCACCACATTTTTGGGCATTAGCGATTGCACGTAAAAGTGATTACGAGCGGGCAAAAATTCCGATGCTGCCAGTTACTCACGGTATTGAATTTTGTAAAACATGTGTAGTGGCTTACAGCATTTTACTCGCGTTAGTGTGTGTACTCCCTTACTTAATTGGTATGTCAGGGCTAATTTATTTGCTTGGGGCGAGCATACTAAATGCTGTTTTCATTTATAAGGCGCTGAAGCTGAAAATAGCACCTAAAGATGATACTGCAATGGACTTATTTCGTTTTTCAATTGTGCATTTAATGCTACTCTTTATTGTCTTATTTATTGATAAATGGTTAGTTTTATGACGCGAATAGTCGCTTTATTATTTATGGGCTTGGTGTTATTTATTGCTGGATGTGAAAAAAATAATAGCGTCCCTGAGGTGGAAGCGCTGGTTTATGAGCAAGCGAAACCGATTAGTCCTTTTTTATTAACTGATCAACATGGTGCGCCTGCAGATAACAGCCAATTTATGGATCATTGGAATTTGGTCTTTCTAGGTTACACCAGTTGCCCAGATATTTGTCCAATGACACTAGCAAAACTAACCGCGATTCAAAAACAGTTAAGTCAAGATTACAAAGTACAAGTATGGTTTGTTGCTGTTGATCCAAAGCGTGACACAACTGAAAAGCGTAAAGCTTATATTGATTACTTTAATCCTAACTTTCTTGCTGTTTCAGGTCCGCATAAACAACTTTTTCCATTTGTAAGAGAGTTAGGCTTAATTTACGCAATTAACGATAGCGATCAGCAAGAATACGCAGTTGATCATAGTGCATCAGTTGTTTTAGTTGATCCTACAGGCTCTGTTAGAGCTATTTTTAAACCACAATTTAAGCAAGGTAATGTGCCATTAGTAGATGCTAGCAAGTTAACGGAGGAGTTTAAGTTAATAGCAGACTATTATGCAGAATAAAGCATTTGCCTTGCGATATTAGCTAACAATAGTAAATACATTTTTTGCCATAACTCGCTAAGCTACTAAAAAAATTTACTATTTTTTAAAGCAATTTATGGCAATTTCGTTTAGTCAGTCTAAGCTTTTATTATGAATTGTTTTAAGCAGGGAAGATTCAAATAATGTTAAAGCTCCCTATTGAATTAGCCATTACTCAGGTCGAAACACTCCATCAAGATTTGCTACAAGAATTGTCTGCGAATGACGATATTTGTCTTGATATTAGTGAAGTGACACGAGCTGATACGGCGTCAATTCAGCTTTTATGTGCGCTGCAAAAACATTTGCTTTCAGTACAACACAAAATCATATGGGTTGGTGAAAGCAAGCCTTTGCAACAAGCAATTACTAGTTTGGGTTTAAGCCATTATCTTGTGCTTGAAAATGCCAATTAAGAGGTTTTTATGAAGAGAATTCTAGCTGTCGATGATTCTGCATCAATGCGCCAAATGGTCAGCTTTACACTAAAAAAAGCAGGCTTCGATGTAACAGAAGCAAAAGATGGTAGCGAAGCACTAAATATCGCTAAGCAACAAGGTTTTGATGCGGTTATTTCTGATGTGAATATGCCTGTCATGGATGGCATTACTCTTATTCGCGAGCTGCGTAGCTTACCTAATTATAAATTTACACCACTACTAATGCTGACTACAGAGTCAGGGCTTGATAAAAAAACAGAAGGTAAAGCTGCTGGAGCAACAGGGTGGATTGTTAAACCATTTAATCCTGAGCAATTGTTAGCGGTATTGAAAAAAGTGATTCGCTAATAATAGGAGCGGGGCATGAGTATAGATCTAAGCCAATTTTTTGAGGTTTTCTTTGAAGAAAGCTTCGAAGGTCTTGATGCAATGGAAGCCGAGTTATTGAACTTGGTGCCAGGCGAAGAAGACTTGGAAACGATAAATACAATTTTCCGTGCTGCACACTCAATAAAAGGAGGCAGTGGTACCTTTGGTTTCAGCGCCGTTGCTGACTTTACTCATGTACTTGAGACTTTGTTAGATCAAATCCGTGAAGGCTCTCGTACCTTAACCGCAGAACACGTTAATCTACTTCTCAAGTCGGTTGATTGCTTAAGAGCGTTGTTAAGAACATTGCAAGCGGAGCAGCAGCCAGACTTAACAGAGGCTGATGAGTTACGGGTTAAATTTGAAGAAATTCTGGGCATGCGCTCTAAGAGCAAAGTTGTTCAGCAGCAGGCAGTTAGTAACGAAACTAACATAAAAAATACCTTTCAAATTGACTTCAAACCCCATCATCATTTATTTAAAACTGGCAATGAACCACTGTACATGATCAGTGAACTTGCTGAGTTGGGTGAGCTAGAAACACAAGCCTTTCAAGATGATGTCCCCGATATTACTAACCTTGCCCCCGAAGACTGTTTCTTATCATGGCGTTTTTTCTTAACCACAGACAAAGAGCAAAGTTGCATAGAAGAAATTTTTGAGTGGGTTGAGGATGACGCTGACATTGCTATCACATTGTGCGGTGGCTTGTTTGGTGATGAAGAAATTACAACGACTGAAACGGCTACAGCAGTTGTCGAACAAAAGAAAGAAGTCGAGCCTATTCCAGTTAAACCAACTACTGATACGAAAAAACCAGTACCCGTTAAAGCGACCACAGCCAATGCAGAGTCAACCTCAATCAGGGTTGGTATCGACAAAGTTGATTCATTGATCAACATGGTGGGTGAGTTAGTTATTACTCAAGCGATGTTAAGCCAGTTAGGTGAGCAAGAAATAACCGAAGCAACCATCGCCTCGTTACAAGAGGGCTTAGCGCAACTGGCACATAATACTCGTGACTTACAAGAAAATGTCATGCGTATTCGTATGTTACCAATAAGCTTTGTATTTAGTCGCTTCCCTCGGTTAGTTCGTGATATCTCGCAAAAGTTGGATAAACAAGTTGAGCTTAAATTGCTTGGTGAACAAACAGAACTAGACAAAACGGTGATGGAGAAGCTTTCTGATCCTATGGTGCATCTAGTGAGAAACTCCTTAGATCATGGCTTAGAGACCGTTGATAAGCGTGTTGCTGCGGGCAAAGACCCTGTTGGCACTGTGACGCTTAATGCATTTCATCAAGGCGGTAATATTGTTATCGAAATTATGGATGATGGTCAGGGGCTCAACACGCAAAAGATCAGAGAAAAGGCGATAAAAAATGGCTTGATCTCTGAAAGTGACGATTTAAACGATAACGAAATTAATGAGCTTATCTTTTTACCTGGCTTTTCGACAGCGGATCAAGTGAGTGACTTATCTGGCCGCGGTGTTGGTATGGACGTGGTTAGGCGTAATATCGAAGCGCTCAGTGGCTCGGTTGAGGTGGCTTCAGCGCCAGGTGTCGGTTCAACCTTCACCATCCGGTTACCTCTTACTCTAGCTATTTTGGATGGTCAATTGGTTAAAGTTGCCCAGCATACATACATTATTCCACTCATTTCTATTATTGAGTCACTACAAATTGATATCAGCAAAGTCAGTCGCGTCGGTAAAGATTTAGATGTACTTCGTTTGAGAGATGAGTACATCCCAATTTTAAGGCTTTACAATATTTTTAATCACAAAGGTGCGATAGAAACGCTTGATAGAACTTTGTTGGTTGTTGTTGAGAGCGATAATCAAAAAGTTGGTTTGTTGGTTGATGATTTATTATCACAGCAACAAGTGGTTATTAAAAGTTTAGAGGCGAATTATCAAAAAGTTGATGGTGTATCAGGAGCGACAATTTTAGGAGATGGCAGAGTATCTTTAATTATAGATATCAGCGGCTTAATTAAATTGTCAGGCTTAAGGAAGCCAGGAAGCCAAGAGTTAATTATTGAATCAAAAGCTAATTTGGAGGCGTCATGATTGTTGAGCACGATGACCTACAAAGTAAGCTGAATATCGGGCAAGACGAAGATATTAAACAGTTTTTAACCTTTTTCATGGCTGATGAAGAGTACGGTGTAGATATTCTTACGGTACAGGAAATTCGTAGTTGGGAAGAAATTACTGAAATTCCAAACTCACCTGACTTTGTTAAAGGCGTTATAAATTTGCGCGGCACTATAGTTCCTATTATTGATTTACGGCTGCGCTTTGGCTTGCCCGCTGTCACTTATGGACCGTTAACTGTCGTTATTGTACTGAAAGTTAAATTAGAGAGCACATGTAAAATTATGGGTATCGTGGTTGATGCCGTTTCGGATGTCTATAGCATTGCAGAGCATGAAGCGAAAGCGGTGCCGCACTTGTCTGACTCAGACAACACTCAATTTGTTGCGGGTTTAGTCAATGTGGGTGAAAAGATGGTCGCGTTACTAGACCTACAAAAAACAATGGACATTTAATTGGGTAGATTAACAAGAAGGTGAAGGGTATGGGATGGTTTAGTAGTCCTAAAAACGTTGAGTCAAATAATGATTTAGTTGTTGCAGCACTGAACAAATCGCTGGCAGTTATTGAGTTCGAACCAAGTGGAAACATAATCACTGCGAATGCTAATTTTTTGAATGCCATGGGTTACCGACTTGAAGAAATTCAAGGGCAACATCACGCAATTTTTGTTGATGACCAAGAAACTCAAAGTCCTGAATACCAACAGTTCTGGCAGCGCTTGCGCACAGGTGAATTTATGTCAGATGAATTCAAGCGGTTTGCCAAAAATGGTAAAGAAATTTGGATTCAAGCTACCTATAACCCAATTATTGATAGTAATGGCAATGTCGTTAAAGTTATTAAGTTTGCCAGTGATATTACAGCGCAAAAAGAGCTAGAAAAAAAATCTAAGCGTGATGCAGATCTGTCAAACGCGCTTCGGGTCTGCCAAGCCAATGTGATGATTGCTAATAATGACCTAGAAATTATTTTTGTTAACGACCAAGTACAAAAAATGCTTAAGTTTCGTGAAGAAGCTTTAAAAGAGGTGCTGCCAAACTTCTCGGTTGATAGCTTAGTTGGCACCTGTGTTGATGACTTTCATAAGCAACCATCTCATCAGCGTGAAGTACTAAGAACCTTGACCGAGCCTTTTAAAACAACGCTTAAAATTGCGGATTTAATATTTAGTTTAATAGCAACGCCGTGGCTCAGTGTATCTGGAAGTCGTCTAGGAACAATTGTTGAATGGCAAGATATCACTGATAGCGTGGCAAAAGCGGAAGCTGAAAAACGTGAAGCAGAAGAGAATCTTCGTGTTCGACGCGCGTTAGACCGTGTGGCAACCAATACCATGATTGCAGACGCCGGCAATAATATTATTTACATGAACGAAGCTGTTTTAAATATGATGAAAGCAGCTGAAAGTGATTTACGTAAAGACTTACCTAATTTCAACAGTAGTAACCTCATTGGTCAAAATATTGATGTGTTCCATAAAAACCCAGCACATCAGCGCAATATGCTGGCGAAGCTGAGTAGCACATATAGCACTGAAATATATGTTGGTGGTCGAACATTTGGATTAGTTGCAAACCCTATCTTTACGCCAGAAAACGAACGAATTGGTACGGTTGTAGAGTGGGAAGATAGAACGGCTGAAGTGGCGATTGAAAAAGAAATTGCAGGCCTTGTTGCTGCTGCCGGGAATGGTGATTTAGAAGCGCGTGTTGAAGAAGCGGGCAAACAAGGATTCTTCTTACGTCTAGCGCAGGGCTTGAATAGTCTAGTTAGTATCGTCGATGATGCAGTAAAAGACACGGGCAATATGCTTGATGCCATGGCAAATGGTGATTTATCAAAACGAATAGAACAAGAGTACCAAGGTTCATTCGATAAGTTAAAACGTGATGCAAATGCCACAGCTGATAAGCTTACTGAAGTGATTAATCGCATTAATACCTCTGCAACGCTCGTTGCCAGTGGTGCAGAAGAAATTTCGCAAGGTAATGCAGATTTAAGTCAACGGACTGAAGAGCAAGCTTCATCACTTGAAGAAACAGCATCAAGCATGGAAGAAATGACCAGTACGGTTCGTCAAAATGCTGATAATGCAAAAGAAGTGAATGAACTTGCGGAAGAAACGCGTACAAAAGCGCAAAAAGGTGGTGAAGTTGTCAATCGCGCCGTAACCAGCATGTCGGCAATTAATGAATCGAGTAAGAAAATTGCTGACATCATTAGTGTGATTGATGAAATAGCTTTCCAAACAAACCTACTTGCGTTGAATGCTGCAGTCGAAGCTGCACGAGCAGGTGAGCAAGGCCGAGGTTTCGCTGTTGTTGCTGGTGAGGTCCGTAACTTAGCACAGCGTTCAGCCGCCGCAGCAAAAGAAATCAAAGAATTAATCCGAGACAGTGTTGGCAAAGTTGAAGATGGTACATTACTTGTTAATGAATCAGGTTCAACATTGCAAGAAATAGTAACAGCAGTACAAAGAGTTACGGCAATGATCTCTGATATTGCCCAAGCATCAGAAGAGCAAAGCTCTGGCATTGAGCAAGTTAATAAAGCCATCGCTCAAATGGATGAAATGACTCAACAAAATGCAGCTTTAGTTGAAGAAGCATCAGCTGCGGGCGAATCAATGGCTGAACAAGCAAATGATATGCGCCGCTTGTTAAACTTCTTCTCGTTATCAAATAACGAAGTTGATATTTCAAACAGCGCTAGTTCAGCGCCTGCAGCTAAACAGCCAAGCTCACCAGTGCGTTCGGCACCAAAAGGCAACAATTTTGTTGATCCCAGTGACGAGTGGGAAGAGTTTTAAACTCTTCCCGACTTTATCTTAATAAGTTAATTGCACCGACTGTTACAGCTGCAGGGTCTAACACATGAAAGAGTTTTTATTAACGGATAATGATTTCAAGGCTATTTCTTCTCAGGTGTACGATGCGTGTGGCATTGTATTGGCGGAGCATAAACGTGAAATGGTTTACTCGCGTTTAGCAAGACGTATCCGCCATCACAAGCTAAAGAGTTTTAGGGAGTACTTAGGTTTTCTTGATGAGAATAAAGAGCAAGAGTTCAGTGAATTTATTAATGCTATAACCACTAATCTGACTTCTTTTTTTCGTGAGCCCCATCACTTTAATTACCTGAAAAATACTATAGTGCCAAAACTATTGGTTGGTAATGCAAAACAAAAGCGGGTAAGGGTCTGGTCAGCTGGCTGTTCCACTGGCGAAGAGCCTTATACGATTGCTATGACATTGCATGGTTTATTTCCACCCGATTGGGATGTGAAAATTTTAGCCACCGATTTAGACTCAAATGTACTCGCAAAAGCGCAGGCTGGCACCTATACCGCAGCAAATGTGAATGGACTAGACAAAAGCCATCTTAAGCGCTGGTTTTTGAAAAGCCACGATGGAGAACTTTATAAAGTAAAGCCCGAACTACAAAAGAACATTTTTTTTAAGCGTCTAAACTTATTACAGAGCTGGCCTATGAAAGGACCGTTTGATGTGATTTTTTGTCGTAATGTTGTTATCTATTTCGATAAGCCAACCAAAGACGAACTTTTTAAACGCTATCACGACTTACTGACTAACACTGGCTACTTATTTTTAGGGCATTCAGAGACATTAGGGAAGGATCATAAGGAATTTAAAAACTTAGGCCAGACTATTTACCAAAGGGGCGGATCATGAATAGTCACTTCCGGCCTGTTATATCTGGCTTTGAGCATGTGAAACGGTTTTGGGATAATCGTCGTGGGAAGGTAATTGCTAAGGTATTACCTGGCGAGTTTTATGTCTCTAAAACTGATGAATTGATCACGACAGTGCTTGGTTCATGTATTGCAGCATGTATTTATGATGAAGGCCTAGGAATTGGCGGCATGAATCACTTTATGTTGCCTGTAGAAAAAGGAGTCGATCCTAGTAATGCTCATAGTCTTAATTGTCGTTACGGTAACTGGGCAATGGAATATCTGATCAATGAAATCCTTAAAAACGGTGCTTCTAGGCGCAATCTCAAAGTAAAACTGTTTGGCGGAGGGAAAATAATCCGCTCAATGACTGATATTGGTGTTGGCAACATTCGTTTTGCAAATGCTTATATACTTGAGGAAGGTTTAGATTTAGTATCTCATGATGTCGGTGGGCCTTGGCCCCGAAAGGTGATGTTTGATCCTCAAACAGGTAAAGCCCAAGTAAAAAAAATGCGTGAACTGCATTCAGATAAGCTCGAAAAACGTGAAATCAAATACCTACACGATATCGAACAGCAAGATGCAGAAACGGATATTGAATTATTTTAGGAGAGCAAATGATCAAAGTACTCATAGTTGATGATTCTGCTTTGATCCGTGGTTTACTCAAGGAAGTACTCGAGCAAGCAGAAGACATTCAAGTTGTTGGCGCGGCAGAAGATCCTTATCAAGCCCGAGATTTAATTAAGCGCCTCAATCCTGATGTCTTAACGCTGGATATCGAAATGCCGAAAATGGATGGATTAAGCTTTTTAAAAAACTTGATGCGCCTTCGTCCTATGCCAGTTGTGATGATTTCAACACTGACTCAAAAAGGCTCACCCATTACACTGGAAGCCCTCGAAATTGGTGCTGTTGATTTTATTGCTAAACCAACTATCAATGTAACAGAAAACTTGCAGCGATATGCACATTTACTTCATCAAAAAGTACGCACAGCCGCAGGTGCAAGAATACGTGCATTTAAAGAAACAAAAATTGAAGACGATAGCGCCTTAACAGCACTGCAATTTAAGCCCAATAGTGTACTTGCAATTGGTGCTTCAACAGGTGGAACAGAAGCAATTAAAGAAGTGCTTGTGCGCATGCCAGAAAACTGTCCACCGATAGTGATTACACAGCATATCCCGCCGGTTTTTAGTACTTCGTTTGCGATGCGCATGGATAGAACCTGCAAAATTAGTGTTAAGGAGGCTGAACATGGCGATAAGTTACAGTCAGGTTGGGCGTACATTGCGCCAGGCGATCAGCATTTAAGTGTAGTGAAAAAAGCAGGCGGCCTATACTGCCAGCTTGATACTAATGAGTTGGTTAATCGCCATCGCCCAGCGGTTGATGTGCTATTTAACTCCTTGGTTGTGGCTTGCCCTAAAGCGGTTGTGGCTGCGTTATTGACCGGTATGGGCAGCGATGGCGCAAAAGGCATGCTCGCATTAAATCAAGCAGGAGCTTACACCATCGCGCAAGATGAATTATCGTCAGTGGTATGGGGCATGCCAAAAGCCGCAGTCGAACTCAATGCGGCTAATGAAGTGGTTCGCCTTGATAAAGTCACAGCGCAAATGCTAAAACAAGCAGTTAAGGTACAATAACCCAAGGTTGAGAGAACCAATAATAGCTGCCTTTCTTCGCGATAGAAGGGGCCGTGCAGTTAAAGCGAGAACGGCCTTTTTTCAGTTTTTCAGGTGATGTGATCTTCACCGTATCTTTACTAAGCCAGGTTAAATCAGCTTGACCAATACCTGATACATAACAAGCAAACTGGCTTTTATGAAAGTCCTGCATATCAAATTGCATCGTTAAACTAGGTGGGTTTTCGTCTGTCACACTATCTGAGTAGGTGAGCTGTTTGATAGTGAATGCTTGAGAGTCGAGTTTAGTGGCAAGTGTTTCAAGCTTTGAATAAAAGCCCGATGCTGGAAAACGGGGTAATCGGGTAAAGTCAGAATGGATACCAACAGCACCCGAATGCTGACCTATACCAACAAAGCCTAGCGATTTTACTAGTTGTTGCAATGAATTATTAAACTCGCCATAAGGGTAAGCGAGGTATTTATAATCATGGCCAATTTCTTCTTTAATTCGCTGCTGGGCAGATAAAATGTCTTTTTTAGTACGTGCAAGCCATGCTTCTTCACTCTCGCCTGGTTGTTTGCGATGTAAGTAATTATGAATTTGCGTATGGTTGCTAATTAAGGCACCTTTTTTCGATAGCTCCTTTAACTGCTGCCAAGTCATTACATAGCTTTTGCCTTCATCAATTAGCTCGGGATTGACGAAAATAGTGTACGGATAGCCAAATTTTTCTAAGATGGGCGCTGCTTCTTCATAGTTATTTTTGTAGCCATCGTCGAAGGTAATCGCGACGGTTTTATCTGTTAGCGGTTGGCCTGTTTGTAATGAGGTAATGAGTTCATCTAATGGAATAACGTTAAAGTTATTATCTTTTAAATATTGCATATGTTCAGTGAATGTTTCGCTACTGACACTGGTAACCACAGGAAGGCTTTCACTGACGTGGTGATACTGTAGAATGACTGCACCATGGGCGCGCAAAGATAAACCTAACAGGACTGCAAATACTACATGAAACATTTTCTTAAACGTCATAAGGCACACCATAAAAGTTTACTGTTATTAGCCGGTCCGATGATTTTATCAAATATTACCGTGCCAATGTTAGGTTTAGTTGATACTGCTGTAATCGGCCACTTAGGAAGCGCTCACTATTTGGCTGGTATAGCGCTCGGCTCAGCAGTTATCTCGTTATTATTTTGGCTAGCAGGCTTTTTGCGCATGAGTACCACAGGTTTGGTTGCCCAGGCTTATGGTAAAAGCGATCATACCTTGCTCGCTGAGCTATTAAAGCGCAGCTTGTTACTAGCAACAGCGGTTGCGCTGTTATTAATAGCGCTGAGTATACCTATTCAATCCTTAATGGCATATTTATCAAATGCTAATGAAGCTGTTTTAGAACAAGCAAATAGCTATTTTTCTATTCGTATTTTTAGTGCGCCAGCTGCTTTATGTAATTTGGTTTTACTTGGTTGGATGCTAGGTGTCCATTATGGCCGCGGGCCTTTTTATTTATTACTAATCACCAATATTACCAATATCGTGCTTGATATTTATTTTGTGGTGTTTCTTGATTGGGGTGTGGTTGGAGCTGCGTGGGCGTCTTTAATTGCTGATTATATCGCCCTTGCTTTTGCACTTATGTTAGTTGCTCAGCTCGCCAAAAAGCAAGGTGTCAACCTTGCCGTGAAAGCCTGGTTAAGTGTTGCTAAGTTACTTGATTTGGTGAGCTTAAATCGCGATATTTTTATTCGCTCACTAGCACTCCAGCTGTGTTTTAGTTTTATGACTTTTTATGGCGCACGGATCGGCGAAACAACTTTAGCGGCTAATGCCGTATTGCTAAACTTTTTAATGTTGGTGAGCTTTGCGCTTGATGGTATTGCTTATGCGAGTGAAGCTAAGGTCGGTAAAGCGAAAGGTGAGCACAGCGCTAAGCAGATTAAGTTATGGGTTAATTTGAGCTTGTTTTGGGGCGGGTTATTTGCGCTGTTTTATAGCCTTATATTTTTATTATTTGGTGAGGCAATTATTCGCTTACTTACCGATGTGCCCGAAGTTATCAGTCTTGCAACGGTTTACCTTCCTTGGGTGATTATATTGCCTATCGCGGCGATGGGCTGCTTCTTATTTGATGGCGTATTTGTTGGTTTAACCCGTGCTAAAGATATGCGTAATACTATGCTATTTAGTGCTTTAGTGGGCTTTTTTGGGCTGTTTTGGTTAGTGAGTAGCTGGCAAAATCATGGTTTATGGTTTGCGATGACCAGCTTTATGCTGATGCGCGGGTTAACGCTGTGGTTTCGCTACCGTAAAATTGTTAATAATCAGCAATTATTAGATTAAATTACTTCCACAAATCAGGGTCGTGATTTTTGGGTGAAGAGCGCTCTAAAACTTGCGCGAAGCGGTTGGCAAAAATACCTAAATAGCCCCAACCAGCAAAGAATAAAGCCACTGCGAGTATGACTAGGCCAATTAATTGAAATAGTGCGGGCCCATAATAACCTATGGCAATAAAAATCACGGCTAGCACAAACAGTGCTAGGCCGCGAAGAAAGCGTTTTAAGCTTAATTTGGGATCGCTACCTAAGCGAAATACCCATTTTTTAAGCATGCTTTAGATACCGGTTAGTAGTAAGAGTGCTCACCAGATTGGTGATCAGTAATGTCTCTTACACCGTTGATTTCGTCAAACTTGGCGATCATTTCTTTCTCGATGCCTTCTTTAAGTGTGACGTCAATCATTGAACAACCGTTACAGCCACCGCCAAATTGCAGTACCGCGATACCGTCAGCTGTAATTTCTACTAGGCTTACTTGACCGCCGTGGTTAGCGAGCTGTGGATTAACTTCGGTTTCAAGCATGTGTTGAACACGCTCTTGTAGTGACGCATCATCGCTAAGTTTGCGTGCTTTTGCGTTTGGTGCTTTAAGCGTTAACTGAGTACCCATTTTGTCAGTTACAAAATCGATTTCAGCTTCTTCTAAGAAAGGGGCGCTTTCTGCATCAACAACGGCATCAAAACCATTGAATGGTAGACGAATATCAGTCGCTTCAACGGCGTCTTCTGGGCAGTAAGATACACCACACTCAGCCTGCGAAGTACCTGGGTTTACTACAAACACACGAATGTTTGTTTGTTCAGCTTGGTCTGCTAAAAGTTTAGCAAAATGAGATTGTGCAGATTCAGAAATAGAGATCATAAAACGGACTATACTTTCTAGAGCGCGTTTACTTTTCGAGATTAGATTTGCAGCAGCGAGTTTGGGATTTAGACAAGGCGGAGCACGCGAAGTGTAGTTTTTCTACATAAGTCGTGCGATAACGCAGTATAAATACCAAACACGCACTGCCCACAGGGTTCTGCCTAGGAGCGCCTTACTCTGTGTTGCTCGGACTTTACATAGAACTACTATGCTACAGTCCTCGCGCCGTAATTAAGGCGCTCCTAGGTTGAACAAATTCTAATCCTGAAAGGTCAACACGCTCTCAATTACTCGGATACTGTGTATCATACTCCGCTCATCGTGTTGTCGCCAGTGTTGAGCGTAAAAAGTTGCATCTATTTTATCGAATGGTAGCGTTAAAACATCAAATAATTACGGGTGCTATCTATGCGTTTCATAATAACAATATTAACCATGCTAGTGAGCGTTAGCGCATTAGCAAAACCTCTTTCTTATTACTTTGAACAAGATGTGAAATTTGACCCAAGTATTCCGACTCCTGAACAGGTGTTAGGCTACGAAGTGGGTGAGTGGCATGTACGTCACGATCAGCTTGTGCAATATATGCAAATTCTTGCTGAAAAAAGTGACCGAATGAATTTTAAAGTAATCGGTCGTACTCATGAGCAGCGTCCATTGGTGATGCTAACAATTACAGCGTCCGACAAACTTGGCCAAGTTGAGCAAATTCGTAAGGCTCACTTAGCTCGCCTAAATGGTGAAGCAAGTGACTCAAGTAAGCAGCCAGCGGTTGTTTGGATGGGTTACAGTGTTCACGGTAATGAATCATCAGGTAGCAATGCGTCGTTACTGGTTGCGTATTACCTTGCAGCTGCACAGGGCCCAGAAATTGACGCCTTACTTAACAACACGGTTATTTTACTCGACCCATCATTAAACCCTGATGGCTTAGCGCGTTTTGCAAATTGGGCAAACAGCAACCGTGGCATGAAGTTATCATCAGATCCGCAAACTCGTGAGCATATCGAAAGTTGGCCTAGTAGCCGTACTAACCATTACTTGTTTGATTTAAACCGCGACTGGTTATTACTACAACATCCTGAATCACGTGCACGTATTGCACAGTTTCACCAATGGAAACCGAATATCCTAACTGACTTCCATGAGATGGGCCCAAACAGCACTTATTTTTTCCAACCAGGGATCCCAACTCGTAAGCACCCAATCACGCCTGAAGAAAATGTCACGCTGACTAAAGCAATTGCAAACTATCATGCAAAGACACTTGATGAGCACAACGCACTTTACTTCACTGAAGAAAGCTTTGATGACTTTTACTATGGTAAAGGCTCAACTTACCCAGACGTCAATGGCGGTGTAGGCATCTTATTTGAACAAGCGAGCTCGCGTGGTCACTTACAAGAAACGATCAACGGTCCGTTAAGCTTCCCGTTTACAATTAAAAATCAGTTATTAACTAGCTTATCGACATTCCAAGCAGCGATTGATAACCGTACAGACTTACTTGATTATCAAGCAAAATTTTACAACAAAGCAGTTGATCTTGCTGGTGATGAAGACTTTAAAGGGTATGTAGTTAAAGGCGGCGCTGATCAAAGCCGCATGCAATACTTCCTTGATTTACTTAGACAACATCAAATCAATGCGTACATGTTAGAAGAGCCGTTAAAAGTAAACGGTCAAAGCTTTTCTGAGCAGAGCTATTATGTGCCATTAGCACAGCCACAATTTCGTTTAATTAAAGCAATTTTCAGTGAGCAGCAGCGTTTTGTTGATAATACGTTTTATGATGTATCTGGCTGGACACTTGCTCATGCCTTCAACCTAGAATTTGCAAAGGTAAGCAGCAACTGGGGTTTAAATGTGGCAAAAATGCCTTGGCAGCAAAGTGTTAAGTCAAGCTTTGCAGCATTACCGCAAAGCTATGCATACGCATTCAAATGGGATGACTACCTAGCGCCAAAAATGCTTAATAGCTTACTCGAGCAAGGCGTGAAAGCACGTGTGGCATTAAGCCCACTAACAGCAAAAACACCATCAGGTGAAATCGCTTTTGAGCCAGGTAGTATTCTTGTTCCTGCTGGTCTGCAAACTGATAGCAACTGGGTTAGTTATTTAAACCAAGCACAGAATGAGTTTGGCATTGAAATTACACCCATTAGTTCGGGCTTAACGGTGAAGGGGGCTGATTTAGGTTCTCGTGCAATGGCGGTCGTGAAAGCGCCTAAAGTATTGCTAGTGGGTGGTCAAGGAACTAGCCAGTATGAGCTGGGAGAAGTGTGGTACTACTTAGATCGTTTTGTTGGTACAGCGCCAAGCATTATCGAAATGGAACGTTTAGGTAACATCGACCTTGAAAACTACAGCCATATTATTTTAGCGCACGGAAATTTCAATCGTCTTGATGATGCGACTAAAGTGGCTATTAAGTCGTGGGTGCGTAAAGGCGGTGTTATTTGGGGTCACAAAGGCGGTGCTAAGTTCTTAGCCGATCAGCAGCTACTAAAAGCCAATTACTTATCTCGTCGTGATGTAGCGAGTGCCTTTGATACCACAGGGCTTAGCTATGCTGATAAAGATCACTTAGCAGGCCGTCAGCGTATTGCCGGCGCAATTTTTAATACCTCTGTAGATTTATCTCACCCACTTACCTATTCGCTGAATCGTAATACATTACCTGTGTTTAAGAATAGCACTTGGCTACTTGAGAAGTCAGATGCCCCATTTGTTAATGTGCTTACTTACACAGATAAACCGCTTTTAGCTGGCTTTACTGATGACGTAAACGTAGAGCAAGTAGCGGGTGCTGCTGGCCTCATTGCGCATTCATATGGCAAAGGCAGTGTGATAGGCATGACAGATAACCCAGTATTCCGTGGTTACTGGTACGGCACGAGTCGATTACTAAGCAATGCCTTATTTTTTGGTAATGCCTTTCATGCCTCTGGTGATAAATAATCACACTTAATCATAATGCAGGTTGCCTAACCCTGTTAGGCAAGTGAGCATAGCCCATATTTGCTTCGCCCCTGCATTTTTTATGGCTTCTGTCGCAGCATTTAAAGTTGCGCCAGAGGTCATCACATCATCAACAACTGCCACGGTTTTCCCTGTTAAATCTTGCTGACAAACAAATGCATTTTGTAGATTTTTAACTCTTTTCGCTTTACTTAACTGTGATTGTGCTTTGGTTGCTTTTTGCTTGTAAAGAGCTGAGCTAACAGTACATTGCTGGTTTTTTAAAACAGGCAGCCAAGTTTGGCTTACCTGATTAAAGCCGCGTGCTAAAAAGCGTTGATTATGCAGAGGCAGCACAATAAAAAGGTCTGGCCAATTTGCATTAACTTGACGAGCTAATTGCAGCTGTTTCCCTATCACTTGTTGTAGTGCCACACGAAAATATTGTTGGTCATTAAATTTCAATTGCTTGAGCCAAAGTTTAAAAGGTGCTTGATACCACGCACAGGCAATTAAATGGTCAAAATTACTATCAGGAAATGCATCACATATATCTGGTCGGTGTAACAGATTTGGATGGCGTGTAAGGTCAAATAAATTAAGGTCATCTAAACAATACTGACACAAAGCTTGATCAGCCTGTATGTGATTCTGGCAACTAATGCAAAAGTTGGGGAATAGTGCGTCTAGCCCTAGTTTTAAGGCATGAGGTAAGTGAGACATTGCATTCATTCCTTTAAACGCTATTATGAGCGCTAAGTGTGGTTGGGAAATACAAAATATGCAAAATGATATGGTGCTATTACATGGCTGGGGAATGAACCAAGGGGTTTGGCAAGTGATCAAACCTGAGCTTGAGTTTTTTCATGATGGTGAAGTCCGTTGCCTTAATTTACCTGGCTTTGGTAACGCACAGTCTATTCCCACACCTTACACATTGCACGCTGCGGCTGAGCAACTAAGTACACAGCTAAATGATCAGTCTATTCTTGTTGGCTGGTCGTTGGGCGGGCTTTTTGCCTTGTATATTGCAGCACATTGGCCTGACAAAGTAGCAAAGGTTGTGTTGGTTGCCTCAACGCCTTTTTTTGCGCAAACCGACGAATGGCCGGGTATCAAACCTGACGTATTAAATGCATTTAAAGATCAGCTAGTTAGTCACAGAGAAAAAACGATAGAACGGTTTTTGGCGATACAAGCGATGGGCAGTGAATCAGCTCGGGATGATATTAAGCAACTTAAAGCACTTTTAAACCAATACCCTGCGCCTCAAGAGCAAGCTTTAAGTGCGGGCTTAGACATTTTACAGCAGGATGATTTACGGGAGCTATTCGCTAACCTTAGCGTACCTGTGCGTGGTATTTTCGGTCGCTTAGATTCATTAGTACCGTATCGTGCGATTGAAAAAATGCATGCCATACAACCCCAGTTTGAATACGAGGTTTTAGATAAAGCTTCACATGCGCCTTTTATTTCTCATAAAGCAGCATTTATATCAGCACTGAAATCAATGTGTTAAGCAAAACTCGCTGAGAGACCAGAAAAATAGCGGGATTTAGCTTTATTTTGCTCGTTTTATGAGCGATACTTACCGGGTAGATCTCACTGTTGGAGGGTGTTATGCCAATCAGTTCTGTTTTTAATAATGCGGTAGAAGGTTATAACCGTGCAAGCCAAGGTATCGAAAAGGCAAGCGCTGAGATTAGCCGTGCCTCAATTGATCAGCAAGATGATGCCCAATTAGCTCAACAACGCCAATTACAAGCGGCGACTCCAAATGAAGCTGTAACTCCGCCAGTTTCACAACCTGCCCCAATTGATGAGTCGCTTGTTAACTTAAAAGTTGAAGAGTTTAATGCAAAAGCCAATATCAACACGATTCAGACTGCTGATGAAGTGCTCGGCACATTAATAGATATTAAAGTTTAAAAACTTATGAATATCGTCACTCCGTTTCCTTCGATTAATATCAACACGGCGAACGTGCACACCGAAAGTGCTCGCCGTGATAATCAGTTACGTGAAGTGATCCCGCCACCTGCCGCTACCAAGCCGAGTAACGCAGAAAATAAAACCCTGAATGATGGCGACAAAACCAAGCAGCCGGGTTCTGAGGCGGGTACGTATGATGCAAAAGGGCGTCTGGCTGAAGACAAGGTGATTGAAGAACGTAAGCAAGGTGGTGAGCAAGAAGAGCCTGAACAATCAGAGCAAGAACAACAAGAAGCTAAACAAGAGCAGCAAAAAGAGCAAAAGGTTGCCCAGCAAGAGCAGCAAGATGCTGAGCAAATTAAAGAGCTAAAAGCCCGCGATACCGAAGTACGTATTCATGAGCAAGCTCATGCATCAGTGGGGGGGCAATATGCGGGCTCACCAAGCTATGAATATCAACGCGGTCCTGATGGTACGAACTATGCTGTGGGCGGCGAGGTGCAAATTGATGTTGCTGTAATTGAAGGCGACCCAAAAGCCACAATTGAAAAAATGCAGACGGTGCGTGCTGCAGCACTTGCACCACAAGAGCCTTCGAGTGCTGATCGTTCAATTGCCGCAGATGCCACGCAAAAGCTGATGGCAGCGCAAGCTGAGCTCGCCAGTCAATCAGCCGATGGCGATGTTGATTCAGGTAAATCGACCTTCAAAATAAACAGTGAGTATGGTGAAGATAGCGCTACTCAAACTAGCGAAACCAAAACAGCAAAGCGTGACGTTGAAGTAGATGAGCGCGCTGCACGTATTGCTAATTTTTATCAAGCAGCGACCTCGCCAACTAATCAAAATCAGTTCTCTGCTTTTATTTAAGCTTCTAAAATAAAAAACCGCGTAAGTTTACACTTACGCGGTTTTTTTCAACTTATGCCTACAGCCTATTATTTTTTCACTTTTGCATTGGCAAATGCATCAGCAAAGGCATTACCCATGGCAACATTGCCAAATTCGCGTTTTTGTTTAGGTGCACTTTTCGCTTTCGCAGCTGGCTTAGGTTTGCTAGCTGATGCGGCTTTATTGCTGGTATCAACATCATCGTCTAAACGCATGGTAAAGCTAATACGTTTACGGGCAGCATCTACTTCAACTACTTTTACTTTTACAATATCGCCCGCTTTAACCACTTCACGTGGATCAGAGATAAACTTGTTCGTAATAGCAGAAATATGCACTAAACCGTCTTGGTGTACACCCACATCAACAAAGGCACCAAAGTTAGCAACGTTAGACACTACACCTTCTAAAATCATACCCGGTTTTAGGTCATTAATGGTTTCAACACCGGCTTTAAATTCAGCTGTTTTAAACTCAGGGCGCGGGTCGCGGCCCGGTTTATCAAGTTCTTTGATAATGTCGGTAACCGTTGGTAAACCAAACTTTTCGTCTGTGTAGTCGTTCGCAACGAGCTTGTTTAGGATGTCAGAGTTACCAATTAGGCTGTTAACATCTAAGCTGTTCTTCTCGCAGATACGCTTAACAACTGGGTAGGCTTCAGGGTGAACTGACGAGTTATCAAGAGGATCTGAGCCTGTGCTGATACGTAAGAAACCGGCAGCTTGTTCAAAGGCTTTAGGCCCTAAACGTTCAACTTTTTTAAGTTCAGAACGTTTGCTAAATGAGCCATTCGCATCACGGTAGCTAACGATATTTTGTGCTAACGTTTTGTTTAAGCCAGATACGCGAGTAAGTAATGGCACCGACGCCATATTTAAGTCTACACCCACTGAGTTTACACAGTCTTCAACCACAGATGTTAGCGTTTGACCAAGTTGGCTTTGCGATACATCGTGCTGATATTGACCTACACCGATTGATTTAGGCTCAATTTTTACCAGCTCAGCAAGTGGGTCTTGTAAGCGGCGCGCGATAGACACAGCACCACGTAGTGAAACATCAAGGTTAGGGAATTCATTGGCGGCAAACTCAGACGCTGAATAAACAGAAGCGCCCGCTTCACTGACCATAATTTTATTTAGCTTAAGCTCACTGTTCGCTTTGATCAGCTCTGCAACTAACTTGTCAGATTCACGTGAAGCCGTACCATTACCAATAGCGATTAGCTCAACTTTATGCTGGCGGCATAGTTGTTCTAAAGTACGAAGTGATTTATCCCAATGATTTTGTGGTGCGTGCGGGAAAATTGTTTGTGTTGTTAACAGCTTGCCAGTGCTATCGACAACGGCAATTTTACAACCAGTACGCAGGCCAGGATCGAGACCTAACGTAGTACGTGGACCTGCAGGAGCGGCCATTAATAAATCTTTTAAGTTTTTAGCAAAAACGTCGATTGCGCCGGTTTCTGCTTTTTCGCGCATTGCACCTAAAAATTCATTCTCAAGGTGAAGGCTTAACTTAATTTTCCATGCCCATTGCACTACGCCCATTAACCAACTACTTGCAGCAGAATTGCTAACATCTAAGCGATAATGATCGGCAATCATTTGTGCACACACTTGCGCCGGATTTTCTGCGCCAGGCTCTGGGTTGATACTAAGTTGTAACACGCCTTCATTACGCGCACGCAGCATAGCAAGTGCACGGTGTGATGGTACTTTTTTTAGTGGTTCTTGATGCTCAAAGTAGTCGCGGTACTTTACGCCTTCATTTTCTTGACCAGCGATTACAGTACTTTCAATCTGACCATGTTGTGCGATATGACTACGGAATTTAGCAAGTAGTTTGGCGTCTTCTGCAAAACGCTCCATTAAGATAAACTTAGCGCCATCTAACACCGCTTTATTATCTGCAAAGCCTGCATCGGCATTAATGTAGTCACTTGCTTGTTGTTCAGGGTCGAGGCTAGGGTTGTTAAATAGCGCATCGGCAAGCGGCTCAATACCCGCTTCAATGGCAATTTGTCCTTTTGTACGGCGCTTAGGTTTAAAAGGCAGATATAAATCTTCAAGCTCAGTTTTACTGTCAGCGTTATTAATATCAGCACTTAGCTCAGCAGTTAACTTGCCTTGCTCTTCGATAGTATTAAGGATAAAGCTGCGGCGCTCTTCTAATTCACGTAAATACGATAAACGCTGCTCAAGTAAACGTAATTGCGTGTCATCTAAGCCACCAGTTACTTCTTTACGATAACGGGCGATAAAAGGAACTGTGGCACCTTCATCAAGTAATTTGATTGCAGCAACAACTTGTGGTTGCTGGGCACTTAGCTCAGTTGCTAAGCGTGCAGAGATATTGCTCATGCATAACCCTTTTTAAAAATAGAAAATCAGTAAAACTGAAGATTAATTGCCTGAATAATATCACAATAAGAAGGCCTTAAAAGCACTGCTTTTAAGGCCTGCAAAAATAGTCTTACACAACGCGGGTTTTAACGCTTAGTGCGGGTGATCAACCTGCTGTAATACTTCGCTGAAGCCATTAGCAATTGGGTTGATATTAACAGGAATATGTAATTTTTTAGCAATTTCACGGGCTGAAATCAAACCACAAATTTCATGTTCAGCGCTGGTTACTAAAAGGAACATCATACCTTGGTGTTCCATAGTTTGCAGTGCATCGCCAATGCATGCATAGCTAATACTTTGTAAGCTTACACCAGCTAAGCTGCTAAGTGGTGTCATTACATGCTGCAAAGTAACTTCATTGCGATGTAAATTGAGGCGCTGAGCAAGAATCATGATTTTAGAGCTTTGTAAGTCAGCACTTGAAGTAATACCAATAAGCTTTTCGTCATTATCTACGACTAAAATAAAGTCAGAACAACGACTGCTGGTTTGTTTAAGTGCATCGACAATACTCAAATCATGATGTGCTCGCACAGGGTCTTTGCTTGTAAAGCTATTTAATACTTTTAGCGCTGGAGAAGTTAAGTCGAGGGTTGGTTCAACTTCGTTTACAGTATTAGATAAAGCACCATTAGAAATGTCTTGAAGACGTAATTCTTTGAATTTATTCATTTTGATCACCATACATTTTAATAAAACTGAAATAGAAAATTTGAGTTAATTAAAAAGCAGGTGGTCCTCGCTGGTGCGCGCTATAAACAGACACCTTATTACAAGGGGGAACATACGAAACAACAGGTGCATCTTGCAGTGGTTGGGCTACATTAGTGATGAACGCAGGAGTATGTTTATCGAGGTCGGTATCTAAGTTAGCAGGGTCTGCACTATCACACGCAATAAAATGAGCAGTTGGCGTAACACTGTCTGAGTGGCTTTCTATATCACTGGCGTAAGATATCAAACTCACACTAATTAATAGTGCGAATACAATGGCATTACTCATTATGCGTTGTATTGCGTTTGACATACTTACTACCTTCTAAAACTCAAGTAATGATTTATCTTGAGTACCTTTAGTTATAGATCACATTTTTAGACTAAACAATCACTAATTAACGCTTTCTGAATTTTCAGGGAAAATTAGTTTGCATCAGGATAAGTTATCTCGTTGATATACCATTCTTTTGCGCCTTCAGGCGTGATCACCGAAAAATCATCATCTACCTGTTTGCCAAGGAGCGCTCGAGCCATAGGTGCATCAATCGAAATGTAATCTTTGCGCTCGTAAATTTCGTCGGGGCCGACGATGCGAAAACGCTTTGTATCGCCTTGTTCATTCTCAATTTCGACCCAAGCACCAAAAAACACTTTACCTGCTTGTTGCGGGTTGTAGTCAACAATTTTAAGATCTGGCATGCGTTTACGAAGATAGCGCACACGGCGATCTATCTGTCGTAAAACACGCTTATTAAACTGATAATCAGCGTTTTCAGAACGGTCGCCCAAGCTTGCTGCCCAAGTCACAATTTTGGTAATTTCAGGGCGCTTTTCATGCCATAAGTAATCATGTTCTTGTTGTAATTGCTGATACCCTTCTCGGGTTATTAAATTTGTCTTTGCCATTTTATTCAGCCTAAAAAGAAAACCAGCCGCAAGGTATAAAAGTCTTTTACCTTTGTCGAGTGGGATTTTGAAATGTTCAGTAACAATCTAAGCGCGTAATTCGTTTTTTATTCTTAACTTTTTCATTTATATTAATAAGTAACATATTACAAAAAGAATGAAAGTTATGGGACACGAAACGACAAAAGTATTGGTTGTTGATGACGATATGCGCTTACGTAGTTTGCTAGAGCGTTACCTTGTAGAACAAGGCTTTATTGTTCGCTCAGCAGCAAATTCAGAGCAAATGGATCGCTTATTAGAGCGTGAAAACTTCCACTTGATAGTATTAGATTTAATGTTACCAGGTGAAGATGGGTTATCAATTTGCCGTCGTTTACGCCAAAAAGAAAATGACATTCCAATTGTAATGCTTACAGCCAAAGGCGATGAAGTTGACCGCATAATCGGTTTAGAGCTTGGTGCTGATGATTACATTCCAAAACCATTCAACCCACGTGAACTGTTAGCGCGTATTAAAGCAATTTTACGTCGTCGTGCGAAAGAAGTGCCAGGTGCGCCTGCTGCCGAAGAAAACGAAATTAGCTTTGGTGACTTCACACTAAACCTTGCGACCCGCGAAATGAGCCATGGTGATAAAACAATGTCGTTAACCAGTGGTGAGTTTGCGGTATTAAAAGCGTTAGTGACTCATCCTCGTGAACCGCTTAGTCGCGATAAACTGATGAACTTAGCGCGCGGCCGAGATTACAGTGCGCTTGAGCGCAGTATCGATGTTCAGGTTTCACGCTTACGTCGTATGATTGAAGTGGATGCCGCTAATCCACGTTATATACAAACAGTATGGGGCTTAGGCTACGTATTTGTGCCAGACGGTGAAAAATAACAGTAATGGGCATGTTTCCACGTAGTGCGTTTGGACAAACGGTATTTTTGGTTGCAGCCCTGCTGTTAATCAATCAAATTGTCTCTTATATTACGGTCAGTTTTTATGTTGTTAAACCAACTATAGAACAAGTAAACCTGATCCTATCTAAACAGGTGAAAACCGTGTTTATTGAATGGGAAGAAGGGGTTGAGGTTAGCAAGGAAGCTTCTGATAAGTTTTTTGAGATCACTGGCATCGAGGTCATGACCCAGCGCCAAGCAATGAGTCAGGGTTTGGCTGAAACTCGTGAGTACTCAATGCTATCGCGAAGCATGTCGAAAGAGCTCAATGGTTCTGCTCGGGTACGTATTAGCCAAACCGACCCACTTGTTTATTGGGTTGAAGCTCCACAAGCACCGGGTTATTGGGTACGCGTGCCGCTCACCGGCCTGCAAGAAAACAACCTAAAATTCTTAACCTTTTATTTATCGAGTATTGGCTTTTTAAGTGTGCTCGGTGGTTGGTTATTTGCCCGTCATCTAAATAGACCTTTAAAAGCACTGCAACAAGCCGCTGTTAAAGTAGGGGTAGGTGACTTTTCTACCAAATTAGAAGAACAAGGTTCTACAGAAGTCATTGAAGTAACCCGTGCGTTTAACCAAATGTCGCGTGGTATTGCAGCTCTTGAGAACGACCGTCGGTTATTAATGGCAGGTGTCTCTCATGACTTGCGCACGCCGCTTACACGAATTCGCCTTGCCACCGAAATGATGTCGGACGATGAAGATTACCTGCGTGAAGGGATTATTCATGATATTGAAGACATGAATGCCATTATCGACCAATTCATTGAATATTTACGCCACCACAAACGTGAAGAACTTGAGCTAGAAGACTTAAACGCGATTGTGTCAGAAGTTGTCGAAGCTGAACAAAAACATCACCGCACTATTACCTTTAAAGAGAATCCGAGCTTAAGTGAAGTGCCAGTGAGTATGGTGGCAATAAAGCGTGTTGTTACTAATATGATTGAAAACGCAATTCGCTATTCAGATGGTGATATAGAGGTTGAAACCCGCGTGAGCAGTAATAAAAAGTTTGCCATAGTCGTGGTTAACGATCATGGCCCGGGGATCCCTGAAAGCGAACTTGAAACTGTATTTGAACCGTTTAAACAAGGTGATGCCGCTCGCGGTAGCGAAGGCAGTGGCTTAGGCCTTGCGATAATTAAACGTATTGTCGATATGCACGGCGGCCGAGTACAACTACTTAATCGCCCAGAAGGTGGCCTCAGCGCGCAAATCTATTTGCCGTTTTAAAAGTATTTAGCTGTAAGCCTTAAGCTATAAGTTTCAAGCAGCCCGAGTGGGCTGCTTTTTTATGGCAATAAAAAAGCGCGACATCAAATGCCGCGCTCTTTTTACTTGAAGCTTAAACTAACAGCTTTTAGCTTAGATTGCTTTAAAACGAATCGCTGTACCGCCGCTGGTGGCAAGCTTTAACGTTAGCTTATCATCAGCAGTCACTATGCGTTTTTCTACTTTTAAGTCGTAAGGGTTATTTACCCATTCAGCTTTGTCACCGTCGCGGTAGATTTGCGCTTCAAACTTTTTACCTTTATCTAAGAAGTCTAACTTCACTTCTAAAGTGCGGGCTTTTTCGTCTGTAACAGCACCTAGATACCAGTCGTTACCTGAGTATTGATCACGCTTGCGTTCTTTACGTGCAAATACAACGAAATCGCCAACTTCACCTTGTAGTGCAATACTTTGTTGCCAATCAGTTGGTACATCCTGAATAAACTGGAATGCATCTGGCTTCGCTAAATAATTACGTGGTAAATCTGCCGCCATTTGAATTGGGCTGTACATTACAACGTATAGCGCTAATTGCTTCGCTAGGGTTGTTTGTGGGCGGTTGGTATCAGCACCTAAACCGTTAAAGCCCATATCAAAAATACCTGGCGTAAAGTCCATTGGGCCTGCAAGCATACGCGTGAAAGCTAGCATTGGAATATGCTCTGGTGGATTCGGCGGTGTACCCCATGCGTTAAACTCTTGACCACGGGCACCTTCACGAGCAATCCAGTTCGGGTATGTACGACGTAGGCCGGTATCTTTCACAGGCTCATGCGTGTTGATACTAATTTTATGTTTTGCAGCAAGTTTTACGTTGTGTAGGTATTCATTAACCATGAACTGACCATCGTGCCACTCTTTGCGTACAATACCATTTTCATCGATACGCTTGATGTTACCACCGTCGGCGACATAACCTGTTTTAACTTGGCTTACATTTGATTTTTCGTATAACGCAAATGCATCTTCCATTTGGTTACGGTAGTTAGTCACGTTACCCGACGTTTCGTGGTGACCGATTAATTGTACGCCTTTTTCTTTGCCGTAACGTGTCAGCTCTTCAATATCAAAGTCGTCATAAGGTTGTGTAAAGCTAAAAACGTCACCGTTGTAGAACCAGTCGCCATCCCAGCCAATATTCCAGCCTTCGACTAGCACGCCATCGAAGCCATATTTAGCAGCGAAGTCCATGTAATATTTCGTGTTTGCAGTGGTTGCACCATGAATTTT
The DNA here is from genome assembly GCF_005887195.1 of Pseudoalteromonas sp. S1650. NCBI lineage: Bacteria > Pseudomonadati > Pseudomonadota > Gammaproteobacteria > Alteromonadales > Pseudoalteromonadaceae > Pseudoalteromonas > Pseudoalteromonas sp. S1650. Next base: position 49,883 of record NZ_PNDF01000068.1, read on the forward strand.
ACCGCTACCCCAAGTATTTTCATTGATGTGCATACCCCACCAAATACCTACGTATTTACCCGGTTTAACCCAAGATACATCACCCAGCTTATTTGGCTCATTTAGGTTTAAGATGATATCTGAGTTGATTAAATCAACGGCTTCATCACCAATTTGAATTGTACGCCAAGGAGTATTAAATGCGCCGTGCTTTTTAACCGCTACACCGTCTGACCAAGGTGTTAAATCGGCTTGGAAGGTACCATCACGACGTTGATTTAACACCATGCCTGCATAATCAACAAGGGCAGCTTCGTGAATACTAATATGCACACCCTCTTTATTTTTTATAGTAAATGGTGTGTGCACAAGTGCTGCTTTATGAAGTGGAGTGGTGTTATAAACATACTCATAACGGTTCCAACCACGAGCTGGTATCCACCATGCAGTTGCATCTGATGAGTCTGTAATAGCAAACTCTGTAAGTTCTTTAGTGATTTCTACATCATCATAGCCAGCTTGTTTTGGTAATTCGTATCGAAAACCCACACCATCATTAAAAGCGCGAAAACGTACCGTAAACGTGCCACCTTGTGGTTGTGGTTTTTTAAAGGTAACAGCGACTTCGTTATGGTTATCAACCACAGTTTGGCGTTCACCCCAAGGTTGCTCCCAGCTGCTTTTTACCGAATCAGTGGTTTGGCTGCTAATTTTATAACCTTCACTCATTGCTGGTTGTTGTTTAAAAACAAGGCCTAACGAAGAGTTCGCAATGACTTGTTTACCTGCAAAGCTGATTTCGTAGCTAGGTGTGTGTTGCTCATCTGAGATAGTTACTTTGATCTGCCCATCAGGTGAACTGACGGTTGTGGTTTGTGCTAGGCAAGTACCTGAAAAGGCTGCTAACATTAAGGCAGTTAATCGCATTGTTGTTCCTTGGCGGCTTATGGTTATGGATTGTTGTCACGTATTCACATACATCCTTAAAGCATAAAGTGACTTGCCGGTTAATACGAGAGATCTGCATACGTATTCAACAAAGTGAACGCGGCGATATCCAGCCTAGCACTGAAAAAGGTTTAGCAAAATGACAAGAATAACCCTGTTGCTACTATTGTTTAGTCAAAGTTTATTGGCACAGCAAATACAGATAGTTGATAAGCAGAATCAGCCAGTCAAGAATGCCGTGGTTTGGCTCAAAGGTTCAAAACAGCTTGCTGTTGCTGAGAGTCACTACACCATGAGCCAAAAAGAACGTGCCTTTGTGCCTCATGTGCTGGCAGTGCCACAAGGGGCAAATGTTGAATTTCCTAACCTTGATTCAATCATGCACCACGTTTATTCATTTTCTAAAACAAAGCAATTTGAGTTAAAGCTTTACCACGATAAACCCGAAAAACCGATTAACTTTGCACAATCGGGGGTTGTTGAGCTTGGCTGTAACATTCATGACTGGATGCTGGGTTACATTGTGGTCGTCGATGGTGGGATTTATGGGCAAACAGATGATCAAGGTATGGTTGAATTAAGCTTACCTGAAAGTAAGTTTACTTTGGCTGTTTGGCATGACCGCTTTAATGATATCAGTACACCAGAAACTATCGAGATAACGAACAATGCAAAGTCGGTGAGCTATCAGTTAAAGCAAAACTTATTACCAAAATTAGAACTAAGCAGTGACGAGTTTGATGATTATGAATAAATGGCAAGCCTTGCTATTGGCGAGTGTTTTTGGGTTGCCTGCAGTGGTATATGCTGAGCATGATGGTCTGGTAACTGTTTCGGCTGTGCGTGGTGACCAACTAGCTAGCTATCAGCGTAAAGGAATTGGCTTATACCGTTATGACCAAGAGCATGATGGTGTTGTGATATCCCAAGCTATGCTGAGTAGTCGTTTTGAGTTAAATAGCGATTGGTCTGCGCACACAGTACTTAACGCTCATCCTGATCCAGAACTAACAGTTGGTTTAACTCAGGCTTATTTGCAATATCAGCCTCTTACAGCTAGTCGTTATAAATGGACAGTGAAAGGAGGTGGCTTTTATCCCAAAATGTCGCTTGAGAACCCGCAAAATGGCTGGATGTCACCTTATAACTACACTAATTCTGCGATTAATACTTGGCTTGGCGAAGAAGTGCGGGCCTTTGGTTTAGAGGCAAACATTAAGCGCCCAGGTAGGCAATTTAGAAGTAATCATAGTTTTGAAGGCTTTGCTGCGGTTTTTAAAGGCAACGATCCTGCTGGGACGTTGCTGTCATGGCGTGGCTTTGCTATGCATGACAGGCAGACTACGTTCAATGAACAAATTGATTTTGCTGTTCCACGTTCATTTGAATGGTCGCAGCTAGATAAGCAAGCCGAGCACGTGCAGCCTTTCGAAGAAGTAGATGGGCGTTTTGGCTATTACGTTGGCGCTCATTGGGATTATCAAAAAAAATCACAATTACGTGTCTATTATTATGACAACAATGGCGATCCAGGTGCTTTGAATACCCGTACTGGTCAATATGCGTGGGATACACGCTTTTTAAGCGCGGCATGGTTGTATAAGTTTAATAAGCAAACACGCATTATTGTACAGCTCCTTGATGGTAAAACTGCGATGGGCACAAATCGTGGGGTAGACAATGATTTTTATAGCCATTTTGTTTTATTAAGCCACAAGTTAGACCAGCATCGTCTCACAATTAGGTATGATTATTTCAAGGTTAGCGATCATGATGATTGGCAATTTGATCCTAACCAAAGTCGTGGAGAAGCTTTAACCGCAAGTTGGCGTTATCAACTGTCAACCAAGTGGCAAGTAGGTGCTGAATATTCAGTGCTGAGCAGTGACGCTCAAAACAGACCCGGTATGGGATTTAATGAGCATAACTCGCAGCAGCAATTTCAGCTTTCAGCGAGTTGGCACTTTTAATTTCATACAGTTTTATATTTTTCAGCTAAGATTCAATAAGCATGCTGGTTTCGATTTTTAATTAGGAAAATGTATGAATTTACAAAGCATTCGCGTTAAAAGTTCCCTACCGATTATTTTGTTAGGCATTGCCATTCTTATTCTAATTGCAGGCTACACTTATCTTATCAGTTTGCAAAAACAAGCTGTTGACGCGCAATCAGAACGATTTTTGAATGCGATTTCGGTCGTTGTTAATGCTGATAGAGATATTTACCAAGCAAAGGTTGCCGAGCTTACTCTTGTTACAAGCAGTAACACAGATAAAACTTATCTAAATGAACATCAAGAAAATGCCGAGCAAGTTAAAGAGCGCTTTGGGCAATACTTGTCTTACATGTCACCTTACACCGAGGTAGTCGACCGGTTTCGTCATTTTGATAGCGCATTTGATTCATGGTATTCGGCATCAAAAAACTTTATTAATGACCCACAAAACAGTGAAAAAAAGCAGATTGCTGAACAAACATTTTCAGCACTGAGGGATATTTTAGATAAAGCAGGCGAAGCAGCAGATAAAACATCAAAATCTGAAACTGAGAAGTTAATGGATGGTGTTATCAGCTTTAAAGTTAAACTAATGATAATGATCGCTATCGTTTTACTTGTCGCTGGTTGGTTTAGCTATTATGTACCTCGACAACTCACGAAGCAGATTAACTTTGTGACAGAGCGAATTAATGAGATTGCGTCGGGAGATGGTGATTTAACAGGCCGTATCAATGTAAAAACACAAGACGAGTTTGCAGAACTTGCGACGGCTTTTAACGGGTTTTTAGATAACCTACAACAACTTATCAAAGACATACTTGGACAGGCTAAAGAGCTGCATAATTTAGGTCGTGACCTTGATAATTTTGCTAATCAGAACCATCAAATAAATCAAAAGCTTAGCCAAGCATCTGAATCAATAGTTAGTGCAGTACATGAAATGAGCGTTGCAAGTCGTGAGGTTGCAGGTGTGGCACAAAACTCATCCCATGAAGCTGACAACTCACAGCAACTGGCTAAACAAGGCTTGGCTGCGGTTGATAACTCGAGTCGAAAAATTGTTGCCTTGTCAGATAATATGGAACATGCCAGCCAACGTTCCACTGAACTGCAACAAAGCTCAGACAACATTGCTAAAGTGCTTGAAGTTATTCGCGCTATAGCTGAGCAAACTAACTTACTTGCACTCAATGCCGCAATTGAAGCTGCGCGAGCTGGTGAGCAAGGGCGAGGTTTTGCGGTGGTTGCAGATGAGGTTCGTACCCTAGCAACTCGGACCCAAGAAAGCACTAATGATATTCAAACTATGGTTGAGCAATTTGCAGCCAGTGTTGAGCAATCCTTACAGGCGATTAATAGTGGTAAGCGTTTTGCTGATGAAGCAGTAGAATCGTTTACCCAAACTAACGATATACTTAACTCGATGCAAGAATCATCGGTCAAAGTAAATGATATGGCGATGCAAACAGCACAAGCAACTGAAGAGCAAACTGCTGTGGCAGATGAAATTAGTCAAAACCTGTCTGATCTAAACGATCAAACCCAACATGGAGGCGGGTTAGCGAGTTCAACACAAGAGGTCGCTAACCGTATGAATCAGCTTACTGACGAACTGAATCAGTTAGTTAATAGATTTAAGGTGTAATACAACAAAAAAGGGCTCAATGAGCCCTTTTTTCATTTAGTCAAAACGCTTACTTTTTCTCGAAAGCACGTTTCATATAATTAGGTGTGGCTAATGCACCGTGGTGAATACCTGCATTATAGTATTCAGTGCTTTGCGCAAGTTTATTGGCATCATCTTCACGAAAACCAGCGAACGCTTCTGACTTACGAGCAAGCGTTACAGACCATAAACCACTTGGATAAATTGGTTGTGGGAAAGGCAGCGTTTGTAAGTCAACAAAGCCCACTTCAGTCATTGCATCACGCATTTCAACTAAAAGTGGCATGTGCATAAGTGGCGATTCACTTTGTTGAATTAAGATGCCACCCGGGCGAAGTGCAGTTAAACAGCTGGTATAGAAAGCGTGGTTAAATAAACCTTCGCCTGGGCCAACTGGATCTGTACCATCAACAATTACTACATCGATTGATTCTGGCGCTGCTTCGCGCATGTACTTGATGCCGTCATCAAACATCACTGTAGCACGCGGATCTTGATTTGATTCACACAGCTCAGGGAAGTATTTAAGTGACATTTGTGTCACGACTTCGTCGATATCAATTTGCGTTACGTTTTCAACACTTGGGTGTTTTAATACTTCGCGTAAAGTACCGCAGTCACCACCACCAATGATCACAACATTTTTTGGATTTGGGTGTGCAAGCAGTGCCGGATGGCTGATCATCTCGTGGTAAAAAAAGTTTTCACGGCTACTTACCATAGTGCAACCGTCAATAATCATCAGATTACCGAAGTCAGTTGTTTCGTACATTTCTACTTTTTGAAATGGCGATTGCTGTTCATCAAGCTTTTTAGTAATGCGTAATGAAAAGGCACTACCATCACGGTCACTAATTTCAGTGAACCAGTTATTTTGATCTAAATTAGCCATCTTGCTTATACACTTTTGGTTAATGGTAAAAAAGGGGTGCAATTCTGCCAGTGCTTGGCTAATTGCTCAATCAAATTTTAATCAGTATAGCGAATATTTTTTATCACTTTGGCATACAGCGCAATTTTTGTTAGCGTGGTCAGCCCTAGCGTATTAAAATGTGCGTTTATATTTAATGAATTTACAGAAGACATTGCCATGACTTGGGGTTTAGATAAAGCACGCGAAACATACAATGTTGCTCACTGGAGTGACGGTTACTTTGACATTAACGCACAAGGTGAGCTGGTGGCTTACCCTGATGGCGATCAAACTAAAGCCGCGGTGTCTTTATCTGAACTGACTGAGCAATTTAAAAAGCAAGGTCTTACCCTACCTGTTTTAGTGCGTTTTACCGATATCTTACAAAATCGCGTTGAAACGCTGACTAGCGCATTTACCAAAGCACGAAATGCCCGTGAATACCAAGGTAGTTATACCTGTGTTTATCCAATTAAAGTTAATCAACAGCGTTCTGTGGTCAGTAAACTACTTGCTCACCCAAGTGGTTTAGTGGGCCTTGAAGCCGGTTCAAAACCTGAGCTGATGGCTATTTTAGGTGTAGCACAAGAGCCAATTACCATCGTTTGTAATGGTTATAAAGACAGTGAGTTTTTACGCTTAGCCTGTATTGGCCAAGGCATGGGTCATAAGGTTCATATTGTTGTAGAAAAACTTTCTGAGCTAACTACTCTATTGGCAGAAATTGATGACCTAGGCATCGAGCCATCAATTGGGATTCGTATTCGCTTAAACTCGGTTGGTAAGGGGAAATGGCAGAATACCGGTGGCGAAAAAGGTAAGTTTGGTTTAACAGCAGGGCAAGTGCTATCTGCGGTTGAGCTGCTTAAATCGCGCAATAAACTTCATTTAATGCAACTAGTGCATTTCCACATCGGCTCGCAAATTGCCAATATCCGCGATATTCATCGCGCACTGCGTGAATGTGCTCGTCACTTTGCAGAGTTAACACAGTTAGGCGTACCACTTAATACCGTGGATGTCGGTGGCGGTTTAGGTGTTGATTACGAAGGCTCTGGGTCACGTAGTTCGTGTTCAATGAACTACAGTGTTGAAGAATATGCGCGTAATGTAGTTAATGCGTTTGCTGAAGTGTGTCAGCAACATGACCTTAAACACCCTGCCATTATTACCGAGTCAGGCCGTGCGTTAACAGCGCACCACGCGGTATTAATTACAGATGTTATTGATGTTGAGCGTGCGCCAAACCATGCAAATCCAACGGCGCCAGAGGCAGGCAGTGTATTGGTACTAGATGAAATGTGGCAGTGTTTACAGCGTTTAACACCGCGAATGGCGTTGGAAATTTATCATGATGCAATGCATCTATTCAGTGAAGCCCATGACCAATATGTGCATGGCCTACTCACTATGCTTGAGTGGGCGAAGCTCGAGCAGTTGTATTTCACAATTTTACATCGTGTTCGTGCATCACTTAGTGAGAATGCCCGTTCACATCGAGAAGTGTTAGACGATTTAAACGAGAAACTTGCCGATAAGCTCTTCGTTAACTTCTCATTATTTCAGTCACTCCCCGATGTCTGGGGGATTGGGCAGTTATTCCCTGTCATGCCAGTTGAAAACTTGCATCAGCCATTAACACAGCGCGCCATTATTCAAGACATTACCTGTGACTCAGATGGGCAAATTCGTGATTATGTCGAAGGCACAGGCATAGAGAGCAGCTTACCTATTCCTGAGTACAAGCAAGGTCAGCAATACCATATTGCAATGTTTTTAGTGGGTGCGTATCAAGAGATTTTAGGTGATTTACATAACCTGTTCGGCGATACAGATTCAGTGCATGTTGAGCTTACAGAAGCAGGCTATCAACTGACTAATGCCATTAAAGGTGACAGTGTTAAGGACGTATTAAAGTTTGTTGATTATGATAGCGAGATTCTTGCTGAAAACTTTGCAAAACGGGTCAACTCACTGGCAATTGATGAGCAATCTAAGGCACAATATTTATCAGAACTAAATGCAGGCCTTGCTGGCTATACGTATTTTGAAGATTAAGCGTTAAAGGAATAAGTAGTAATGTCGATGATCCGTTGTGTGTTCAGTTTTTTATTTTACACCCTCAATACCCTTTTTTGGTTTGTGCCTATTTTTATTTGTGGCCTCATAAAGCTTATTCCAATCAAGCCATTGCAAAAATTAATGAGTTGGATTGCTAAGCAATGCGCCACTATGTGGGTGAGTTGCAACAGCATCAACCAAAACATATTTGCTTCATATAATCTGAACGTGACAGGTCTTGAGCAGTTAAAAGCGAAAGACTGGTACTTGGTGATCGCGAATCATCAAAGCTGGGTCGATATCGTTGTTATGCAACGTCTGTTTAATCGCCGTATTCCGTTTTTAAACTTTTTCTTGAAAAAAGAGCTGATATACGTTCCTTTCTTGGGTCTTGCATGGTGGGCGTTGGATTTCCCATTCATGACTCGTACGAGTAAAGCCCAGTTAAAGAAAAACCCTAAATTGCGTGGCAAAGACTTAGAAACCACGCGCAAAGCCTGTGAAAAGTTTAAAGAAATGCCAGTGAGTATTGTTAACTTTGTTGAAGGTACGCGTTTTACTGAGCAAAAGCATTCTCGCCAAAATAGTCCTTTTGAGCACCTATTAAAGCCGAAAGCGGGCGGGGTTGCGTTTGTTATGCAAGCAATGGGTGAACAAATTTCCAAAGTAGTGAATGTAACCATTCATTACCCTGGTGGTATTCCTAGCTTTGTGGACTTTGCTAGTGGTCGAGTAAAGCAAGTCGATGTGCGAGTAGAAGTGATGGAAGTGAGTCCAAATTTGATTGGGGATTATACGGGCGATGCAGAGTTTAGAGTAAATTTTCAAGCTGAGCTAAATCGAATTTGGGAAGAAAAAAATCAACAGTTAGCCGAATTAGAAGCTAAAACGCAGTAGTATTGCTAACGCAGTCGAGAGCACACATATGTTAAAGAAATTTTTACCAAATTGGTTAACAGGCGTTCTAGTTAGTATTGTCTTGTTTGCTAATGTGATTATTTGGGGCACGCTGGTGCTGCTGTTTGGTGTGCTTAAGTTACTACTGCCATTTAAGGTGGTTAGCGATATTCTTCATTTAGCTTATCGCGGTTGGTGTAAAGGTAACCGCTTTGCCTTGTGGTTAGGTTGCCCAGTAATTGAAATTGATATTAAAGGTAAAGTTACTACAGATGGTTGGTACTTACTTATCTCTAATCATATGAGCTGGCTAGACATTGTTGTTCTGAGTGCAATCGATGTTTTACCCGCGCCAAAGTTTTTCTTAAAAGATGAGCTGAAGTATGTGCCATTCATTGGCACTGGCGCATGGGCTATGGGTATGCCTTTTATGAAGCGGGTGAGCAAAGCGCAACTGGCAAAAAATCCTAAGCTGAAAGGGCTTGATGTTGAGCGCACCAAACGTAGCTGCCGTGATTTTCGTAATCACCCAACAACAATCATTAACTTTGTTGAAGGCACGCGCTTTACAAGTCAAAAGCACAGTAAGCAAAATAGTCCGTTTACTTACCTTTTAAAGCCCAAAGCAGGCGGTATAGCATTTGCTCTTGAGGTGTTAGGTGAGCAATTTGATGCATTATTAAATACCTCGATTATTTATCAGGGGGAGGGCGACCATATTTGCCGTAACCTGATGCGTGGCCGTTTAAACGTGATTAAAGTTGAAGTGCAAGTGCAAGCAATTAGCGCAGAGATGATTGGTGATTATCAGCATGACCGTGCATTTAGAACGGCTTTCCAACAACATATTAATGAGTTGTGGTTACAAAAAGATGCTCAGCTACTAACTTATCACCAAGCTCAGCAAGCTGAGTACCTTGATACCATCAATAAGGAGATTGAAGCGCCATGAAGCAAACTCACCTACAAGAGTTGGTGATGCCTTGGTTTGAATCAATGCCAGACGCGGCGCTAATAAGTGCATTAACCGCTACAGCTATCGGCGTTGGCTCATTACTAATAATTTACATGTTTACCCGTCGCTTATTACTACCGGGTATTCAAAAGGTTGTTACACGCCTGTCTCCTGAGCGTATTGGTGCGCTCACACCTATGCTCAATAAGTTAAACCGTCGTTTTGCAGGGATATTGTGCTGTGTACTTTATTTAGCGACCTTCGATTATGTTTATCCAGTTCATGATGTCGCTGCATTAGTACTTAAAACGGTGGGTCAAATTGCACTGATCATTTACGGTGGCTTCATTTTAAGTAGTGTGGTGAGCATTGCTGGTGGTATTTATAACCAGCTTGATTTTGCGCGCGATATTCCGATTCAGGGCTTGATCCAAGTTGTAAAACTTATCACCTTTATGGTCTGTGCAATCCTCATTGTGAGTATTCTACTTGAGAAATCACCGACTTATATTTTGTCTGGTTTTGGTGCGATAGCGGCGGTAACCTTACTCGTATTCAAAGATACTATTTTAGGGTTTGTCGCCAGTATTCAAATTGCGGCAAATCGACTAGTAACTTACGGTGATTGGATCCAAGTGGATAGCTATGGCGCAGACGGTGAAGTTATCGACCTTGGTTTAAATACAGTAAAAGTGCGTAACTGGGATAACACGATTACAACCATTCCAACTTACATGTTAGTTGCAGGGTCATTTAAAAACTGGCGTGGTATGCAAGAGTCAGGTGGTCGTCGTATCAAGCGTTCTTTAAACATTGATATGAATAGTATTCGTTTGGTGGATGATGCTTTTCGAGAGCAAATTGATGATGCAATTCCTTTGCATGACTACATACGAGTAGCAAATTTACCTAACCCAGTAACAAATCTTGGCTTATTTAGACGTTATGCTGAAGGTTACTTAAAGCAACATGAAAAAATTAATCGTGATTTAACTTTAATGGTGCGAGAGCTGCAACCAATAAATCATGGTTTACCTATTGAGTTTTATTGCTTTAGTGAGGATAAGCGCTGGATTTCATACGAGCACTTGCAAGCAGAGATCATGGATCATCTACTTGCTGTACTGCCTATTTTTGGGCTTAGACCTTATCAAAGTGTTACGGGTCAGTTGAGCACAAGCGAAGCCCAAACTGGCTTAAAGCCTAGTATCAAGGTAGCTAATCCTCCACGTGAGAAAGCTTAAAGCTGACCAATCAATAAGCTAATCGTAATAAAGCCTAACAAAAGCCACCAAATAGGTGGCTTTGCCATTCTTAGCCATGTAAATGCTGCAATGACTAAAGCTACTTGCCATAGATTTTGCACTGCCGATTGCCAAATCGGTGAATAAAGAGCAGCGGCTAAAAACCCCACTACAGCGGCATTTAGCGCTGCGATACTGCCTGCAAAGCGTGGCTTATCTGCTAACTGTAACCAGCTTTTCATAAAGGCTAACATCAACAAAAAACCAGGTAAGAAAATCAGGATGGTCGCGACAATAGCACCTACAAGTGGAATGCTTGGTGTAACTTGTGCGCCTAAATAAGTAGCGATAGTAAACATCGGTCCAGGTATGGCTTGGGCACTGGCATAAGCCGATAAAAACTGCTCAGTTTCAAGGCTCGGTACACCAGCATGTAAAATAGGTAACACAACGTGACCGCCACCAAAGACCATAGCGCCAGTTTGATAAAATGGGGCAAACACAGAAAACCATTCACCGAAAGGTAAAAAACTAATTAATAACAAGATGGCAAATAAGCCAAGTGGTAACCAAGCTATTTTCACTGATTTTTGCTCTTGGCTTTCAGGTAATTTAAGTTGTGGATAGCACCAACCTATAGCCGCTGCTGCAATAAGTACTAAAATTTGGCTCGATAATTGTGAGAAAATAATCAATACAACAGTACTTAGCACTGCTATAAGTTTATGTAAGCGGTTTTTGCAAAAGCTCATTGCCATGCTATTGGTTGCATCGGCAACAATCACTACTGCAAAGAGTTTTAGCCCAGCAATTACTGCAAAGTATATATCACCAAATTGATGAGCGCTTAGAGCCAGAAAAAACATGATTAAAAATGAGGGTAGGGTAAACCCAATAAAAGCGCACAGGCCACCCAATACCCCTCCTTTTTCAACCCCCATCGCAAAGCTAACTTGACTCGAACCTGGGCCCGGTAATGCTTGGCTAAGACTAATCAGTTGGGCATAGCGTTCAGCAGAAAGCCATTTTAAATTATCAACAAAGTGGCGTTTGAAGTAACCAAGGTGTGCTGCAGGGCCACCAAAGCTCATACAGCCTAATAAAAAGAATTGCTTAAATATGATGAATAACATTGATTTGCCATCAGTAATTTTTTTCAATTATGACAAAATTGTATGACATTTTTGTGGTTTTTATGACACAAGGCCGTCTACAATATACAGAACCAGTGAACGTAGTCATGAGTATCACTATGAAACACTACATTGCAAGTTTGTTGTTATTTTTTTTCAGTGGCTTAGTATCTGCGAACTCTTACGAGAAAGTGTTGGTGGCTGTTGATCATGCGCCCCCTTATGGCATGATTTCTGATGATGGTAAAGTGAGTGGCGCAATTGTTGATATTATGCGTGAAATGCAACCTAGCTTACCAATTAAGTTTGAGTATGTTGCTTGCCCATTTTCTCGTTGTTTAAAGATGCTTGAGCAAAATGAGCTGGATGTGATGGGCGGCCTTATTCGCACAGAAGCGCGCGAACAAAAAATGCAGTTTCTTACCCCGCCGTATATGATGCTGTCGTCTTCTTTCGTGTTTTATGCAAAAGCTGATAGCGAGCTTAAAATAAACAATTACCAAGACCTAGTCGGTAAGCGCATTGCGATAATGCGAGGTGCTGCGCATTTTCCCCGCTTCGACACTGATAAAACCCTCACTAAAATCGAGGCTTTAAGCGAACATAATGCTTTTGAGATGTTATTAAAAAATCGTGTTGATTTAGTGATTGCTGTTGAAGAGACTGCAGATCATGCCTCCGTTTTTTTGCAGCGACCTTCACAAGAAATTGTAAAAATGCCTTATCGCTATAAAGATGTTATTTATGGTCACATTGCCCTAAGTAAACAGTTTGCAAGCTCGAGTTTAGCCGAAAAAATTCAAGAGCGCCTCAATACCTTAGTCCTCAATGGCCGTTTAACAGAATTGGTCAAAAGTTATAACTTACCTCCGGTTACTGCTGTAGCAATCGATAAGTAACCCATTCTTCATAGTTTGTTCATAGACGTTCATTCATAATTGTTAACAATTCAATTTGAATAATTGCCATGGAGAGACACATGACTTTTACAAAATCAGTTTTAACAGTGGGCGTATTAGCCGTTTTATTGACAGGTTGTGAGACAACGAATACAGGTAAAGGCGCTGCGATTGGTGCTGCTACAGGTGCCGTTCTAGGTAAAGCAACTGGCGACCACGATGATAAACGTATCTTCATTGGTGCGGCTATTGGTGCATTAGCAGGTGCAGCCGTTGGCGATTATATGGATAAGCAAGAAGAAGCATTTCGCGATGAGCTAGCAGGCTCAGGTGTTGAAGTGGTTCGTGAAGGCGACAATATTCGTCTAGTCATGCCATCAAATATTACTTTTGCAACTGACCAATCTTATATTTCGTCGGGCTTTCATAGCACCTTAGATGCGATTGCTAAGGTGATGAATAAATACGAAAAAACCTACTTAAGCGTAGAAGGTCATACCGACAGCACAGGTAAAGATAGCTACAATATGACGTTATCTCAACAACGTGCGCAAAGCGTAAAAGATTACTTAGTGAATCATCAGATTATGTCTGCGCGTATCAGCACACGAGGCTATGGTGAAACACGTCCCGTGGCAAGCAATGACTCAGCAAATGGCCGAGCGTTAAACCGCCGCGTAGAAATTCAGATCGTACCGAATACACAAGGTTAGATATTATACCAATCCGCGATAATACTTAATTATTTTGAGGGATAAAACCTGTCGTTAACTGCGTTAAAAATTTCTGATTTAGAACAACTAAATAACGAAATTTTTGCCTTGCTATCAACGAGGTTTTATTGCCTCAAAATAGACTACTTAATTAAGCGAATTGGTATTTCATCTAGATTTGTGGTCAGGTTTGATATGCCCTTTCAAACCTGACATTTCCCTTCTTAATCTCGATTAAACTGTAATTCGCACAATTGTTTATACAATGGGTTAGTCTCAAACAATTGCTGATGCGTACCCGTTGCAATAATTTCTCCTTTATCCATCACGACAATCACATCGGCGTGTTTAACCGTTGCCAAACGATGGGCAATGATCAGTGTTGTTCTGTCTTTCATTAGATGCTCAAGGGCAGCTTGTACATGAAACTCACTTTGTGCGTCGAGTGCACTGGTTGCTTCATCAAGCAATAAAATTGCAGGGTCTTTTAATATTGCGCGGGCCAGAACTATGCGTTGTTTTTGCCCACCTGAAAGCCTAACACCTTGCTCCCCTAAAAAGCTGTGGTAACCATCTGGTAGTTGACTAATAAACTCATCGGCATGGGCATATTTGGCCGCCGCATATACTTGCTCGTCGCTGGCGCTTGGGTTGCCATAACGTATGTTATGCATTACGTCTGAGCTAAATAAAATTGGGTTTTGTGCCACCATCCCCATTTGCTGGCGTAAGCAATCAAGAGAGAGTGCTTTTATGTTTATTCCTGCCAGCGAAATACTCCCTGAACTTGGGTCGTAAAAGCGCTGCAGTAACTCAAACAACGTTGTTTTACCAGCCCCCGATGGGCCAACGATAGCAAGAGTTTGACCTTGTTTTACTTGTAAATTCAGCGTATTTAAAGCGGCTTTATCTGGCCTTGAAGGGTAATGAAAAGATACCTCATTAAACTCGATAGCAGGGTGATTAAGTTTGTTTGCTTCAAGTTGTGCATCATGATTTGTATCTGGACTTTTGATCATGCTTTCAACGGCAAGTAGCTCTAACAGCCGTGCTGCTGCACCTGCGGCTCTTTGCAGCTCACCATACACTTCGGCAACGGTTGCTACAGACATCGCCACCATAATCGCATAGAACACGAAAGCACCTAGCTCACCACCTGTCATAGTGCCAGCTAATACGTCACTGCCACCAACCCAAAGCATCACGCTAATAGCACTAAAGGTCAGAAATATCACCGCTGCAATCAAAAACGAGCGCTGTTTGATTCGGCTCTTCGCTACTTGAAACGCCTTGTTGGTCTCTTCGCTAAATGCTGCTTTTTCACGTTCTTCATGGCTATAACTTTGCACTACTTTAATATTTTGAATGATCTCACCAGCATAGGTGCTGATATCGGCAATGGCATCTTGGCTTGAGCTTGCCAGTTTTCTTACTTTTCGGCCAAAAATCATCATCGGCACTAATACTACTGGTACGCAGGCAACAACGACAAGGGTCAGCTTTAAGTTGGTAATTAGTAACATAGCCAAGCCACCAATCAGCATTAAACTACTACGTAGTGCCATTGAAAAAGAGGAACCAATGATAGATTGCAATAAGGTGGTGTCGGTGGTCAGGCGCGACATCAGCTCGCCACTACGGTTTTCTTCAAAGTAGCTGGGGTGTAGTGTCACGATGCGATCAAACACGGCTTTACGGATATCGTTACTGACTCGCTCACCAATCCACGACATTAAATAAAAGCGACAAAAAGTACCTACAGCTAATAAGCTTATTAAACCAATCAACACCATTACTGCTTGTTGAAGCTGAGCTTGTGAGCCTGCAATAAAGCCATGGTCGATAACAAATTTAACGCCTTGTCCGAGTGATAAGTTAACAGCGGCCGTAAGCAGCAAGGCGCCAAGGGCTGCAAACACCACCCATTTATAGGGTTTAATAAAAGCTAAAATCGGTAACAGGCTGCTAAATGCGGCCTTTTCTTTATTGGTAGACATGCTAGATTCTTGTTGATGAATAGGGTATAGATATGGTTATCAATGCTCTAAAAATCAACAGTTATTAAGGGATTAGTATGGAATCTACAACGATCAGTGGTCAATTCACCGTAAAATTAAACCCAATTGGCGGCTATGCCACAGGGCAAGATGGCGTAAATTTAGGACGTATGTCGATTGATAAACAGTTTTCAGGTCCATTAGAAGCAACAAGCCAAGGCGAAATGCTCAGTGCCATGACTGCAACTCAGGGCAGTGCAGGTTATGTAGCGATAGAGCAAGTTGTTGGTAGCTTAGAAGGTAAGCAAGGCAGTTTTGTGCTGCAACATTTTGGCACCATGGATAAAGGGGCTGACCGATTGATTTTAGAAGTGGTACCAGACTCAGGCGCAGGTGAACTTGAAGGTATTTCTGGTAAAATGGCAATTCGAATTGAATCGGGTATTCATCATTATGACTTTGAATACCAACTGACGGACTAACATGCAAAAAGTTGTAGAGTTTAAAAAGAAACGCTTTTTTGGCGGCATCGATATTGATGCATTAAATCAACGAGTGTTCGAATTAGGACAAGCAGGTTGGCAAGTGAAAACCATCACTACAGCAACAGGGGTTTATGGTCAGATAACATCCGTTTTATTGCTAATCGAGAATAACGAATAATGACACTAACTGAGTGGTTGAGTTTAGTTTTAATTTGCGTGATGGGAGCGATGTCGCCGGGGCCGAGTTTAGCTGTGGTTTTAAAACACAGTTTACATGGCGGTATGAAGAATGGCATGTTAGCGGCGTTAAGCCATGGTATTGGGGTTGGCTTTTATGCGTGTGCCTCGTTACTTGGTTTAGGTGCGCTGATGACTCAGTTGCCAACGCTTTATCAAGTGCTGGTCTATGGCGGTGCAGCCTATCTCGCATATTTAGGTATTCGTATTCTGTTAGCTAAACCCAGCTCGCAAACATTGAATGTTGAGCAGACTAAGCCGAGTCCTCGTAGCGCATTGCAAGATGGCTTTGCTATTGCCTTTTTAAACCCAAAACTTGCGGTGTTCTTTTTAGCACTGTTTTCGCAATTTATTGATCCTGAAAAGCTGACTTTGCAAGTTGGTTTAATCATGTGTTTAACGGTATTTGTGCTTGATACGGGCTGGTATCTAGTTGTTGCACTGTTAACCGACATATCAAAAAAGCGTTTTGGTTTCACCAAGACAAATCCATGGCTCGAAAAATTGCTAGGGATAATCTTTATTGCTCTAGCTGTTCGCGTCGTTATTACTTTATAAATCCCTCTATATTGCGATTACATCACTAATAGAAAAGGGTTGTGATCGCTGCTCTCCCCAGCAAGCTCCTATTGCATACGTATTCATCACACAATATTTACCTTTTGGTTACACTTTATTGGTTGTTTTTTGACAACAACAATAACCACAAATACAACACCTCCAACGACAACAGGGTGGAAATCCAATGGGGAAATTCAAGCTAAGTGCGCTTATGCTGGCTTTAGTGGCAGCAAATAGTGCAATAGCGGCGACGGAAGAAGAACGCACATCAGCAAAGGAAATCGATCCTGAGCTTGAAGTAATCGAAGTGCGCGGCTTTAGTCGCAGCTTAATTCAATCATTAAATCAAAAACGCTTTAGCGACACTGTCTCTGAGCAACTATCAGCTGATGACTTAGGGGCATTACCTGATGTGTCTATGGCTGATGCATTAACACGTCTACCGGGGATCTCGGCGGTACGTACCGGAGGCCAAGCTGCCGAAATCAACATTCGCGGTTTATCTGGTGGCTTTGTTTTTTCGACATTAAATGGTCGTGAGCAAGTATCTACTAGTGGTAGTCGCAGTATTGAGTTTGATCAATACCCGTCTGAGTTAATCAGTTCAGCGGCGGTCTACAAGTCGCCAAAGGCATCGCTCATTGAAGGGGGCGTAGCAGGTACGGTAGAGCTACAAACAGCCAGCCCATTGGATAATGACCAGCAACACAAATTTACTGCGAATGTGCGTGGTATGTATAACGACCGTGCTTCAGAGGTCTTTGATGCAACCGAGTACGGCGACCGTATTAGCTTTTCTTACCAAGGTAAGTTTCTTGACGATACGCTAGGTGTCGCAGTGGGTTACGCGCGCTTATTCCAACCAAGTGTGGCGACTCAGTTTATCGGTTTAGCATATAACGGAAACAAAGATGTTGATGGACTGGCAAATGATACCGATGGCCCTGCAGATAATCCTGCCAATGAATACATCAGCGAGGGATTTGAGCTTCAGCACTTAGGTGGTGAAGAAACCCGTAATGGTTATTTAACCTCAATTGAATGGGTGCCAGCCGATAACTTTAAATTAAAGGGTGATGCGTTTTTATCGCGTTTTGATAGCGAGTCATTTGCCCGTGGTTTCCGAGTTAAGTTTGGTGGTCCGTCTGCGGTGTATGCTAACCCAGTGCTTGACGGTAATGCGGTGATTGGTGGTGCGATTAACCGCACATCAAATAGCTTTACCCGTGTTGAAATTGTTAATGATGATAACCAAGATTTCGATGAAGTAGACAGCTACGGCATTAATGCGGATTGGCAAGTTACTGAGCGTTTAAACGTCAATGCTGACGTGTCGCTATCACGTGCTAAGAGTAATTTCCGTAATGGTTTACTTTGGGCATTGGTTGCGGAAGATGCCACCGTTGAGAACCCAGTGTTCGATACCAATGTATCGCTTAACTATCAATTGAACGGCTTAAACTTGCCTGATGTAGGTTTTAACCAAGCCGACGCATTTAGCGATATTGACCGAGTTATGGTCAGTAAATACGGTATTTACCCGTATGAAAATGAAGATGAAGTAAAAGCATTTCGACTCGATTTTAAGTATGAGTTAGAGAATAACTGGTTTAGCTCCATTGAATTTGGCGCTCGTTATTCAGACCGTGAGTACAGCAATAATCGCTCTGTATTTGAATACGGTAACGACGGTGCATTTTCTTCGACTCAACCACCGCTTCGCCTTACCGATGACATGGCTACAGTCGTCAATTGGCAAGGTGAGTTTAGTTATTTCCCATCATATCTAGCGATAGATTTAGATAAAGCACTTAACGCATGGTTCCCAAATGGTATTCCGCAACCAGTACAAACCTGGGGTAATGCTGATGGTGTTGTTGATTTAGATGGTGATGGTGAGCCAGATGCACAAGACTATACCACTAACTATTCATGGACCATGTTGCAAAGTGGTTCAGTGTATGAAGAAGTGGTGTCCGCTTACCTTATGCTTAACATTGATACTGAAATTGGCAAGCTGCCAATCACAGGTAATATTGGTATTCGCCGAGTAGATACCGATCAGTCCGCGACGGTGCTTGAAAACGTCGGTGGTGACCCACAACTCGGTGCGCAGTATATTGTTGATGACAATGGCATTGTTAACGACCTTTATGCACCAAGCGTGTTAGGCATAAAATACACAGACTACCTGCCTTCATTAAACCTAAACTTTAAAGTGAGTGACGCGACACAAATTCGTTTTGCTGCGGCAAAAGTGATGGCGCGTGCTCCGATTAACCGTTTAGCAGGCGATGCCAGTGCATCGGTTAACAATGACGGCGAAATTAACGGTTCAAGTACTAATAACCCATTCTTAAAACCTTTTTATGCTGATCAATACGATATCTCGTACGAGCAATACTTTGAAGACACCGATGGTGCACTGGTTGTTGCTGCGTTTTATAAGAATATCGACTCATTCATAGATACGGTAGCCATAGAGAACTTTGACTTTAAGGGTAATGGTTTTAACGTACCAGAATACATTATTGACCCTGTCAGCGGTGAGCAAATCGAAACTACTAATGGGGTGTACACCACTGCGGTTAACAATGCCAAAGGCGGTTATATTCGTGGTATTGAGCTTGCCTATACGCAAGTTTTCTCATTCTTACCCTCACCGTTTGAAGGCCTAGGTATTAACGCCAGTTACTCGTATACCGAGAGTGAGGTGCAATCTATTACCGATTTAGGTGGTGATTCTGTGTCGCAAGACTTGCCTGGCCTATCAAACAATGTCTTTAACGGCACACTTTTTTACAGCTATGAAAACTTTGAAACACGTTTGAATGTTCGTTATCGCGATGATTTTGTTTCAGAGCAAGTTGCTGTCAATGAGCAAGTGGTGAATTTTGATGCAGAAACGGTTGTCGATTTCCAAACATCGTATCAGTTCACAGATTCATTCGGCATGTTATTACAAGTAAATAACTTAACCGATGAACCAACACAAAGCTATTTTGGAACAACCAGTAAAACAGGCACCACGCAATTCTTTGGTCGTCAGTTTTATCTGGGTTTTACCTATAACCATTGATCAGTAAGCTGGAGATAATAATATGAAAGTAATAGCTAATTTAAACCGCTTACTGATTGCATGTAGCATGGTATTGCTAACTGCATGTGGTGGTGGCGCAAGTGACGATATAGATTCTGGGCAAGTTTTATTAACTTGTAGCGTACCGCAAATCCCTAATGAAGCAGGGACTGAGTGTGTAGATCCACCACCAATTAGTTGTAAAGGCAATTCCGTACCAGATGAAAATAATGAGAGCTGCGTAGTAGGCGCTGATCCCACTTTGCCTGATCCTGTGGTTTTCCCTGCAGACGACGAAGCCATCTTATTCTATAACCGCACAGATAAAATCTATGAAGGATACCGTTTACACTCATGGAATAACGATGACTGTGATGCTTACGCTGCACCGTTTGATGCCACTGATTGGGCCAATGGTCATGAATACGATGGTGTTGACCCTAACTACGGCGCGTATTGGATTGTAAAACTAAAAGAGGGTTACAACGAGTGTGCTAACTTCATTGTGCATATTGGAACCGAAGGGTCCGGCAAAGCGTTTGGTGATGTTGACTTAAAAATGCCATTGATGCAGGACGATGAAAAGTTCCAACGTATGAACTTTACTTTTCATGGTGAACCGTCTGTTTTTGAATTCCCAATTTTGAGTTTAGGAGTGAGTCTTTCAGGTGCCTCAGCACATTGGCTTGACCTCTCAACCTTTGTCTATAATCCAAGTAATGAACTGACTAGTATCATTAAATTACACTCATCAAACAATGCAGATTTAGCAATAGATGAAGACACCGAAGAGCTAAATGGTCAAGTGGTTGAGCTTACATCGACATCTTTAAGTGATGAGCAAATCGCTAAAGTACCACACCTTGCCGGATGGAATGCGTACCAAGGTAACTGGGATGCCGCCGCTGCAAAAGAGCTTATTAAACAACAATTAGTTGTGGCGGGCTATGATGCTGATGGCAAGCTAACAGAAGCCACTTATGTGCAAACCGCTAAAGCCCTAGATGACTTATACACCAGTGGCGAAAGTGATGCTAATGAAGCACAACTTGGTGTGTATTACGCAAATAATGGCATTGATGTGTCGGTATGGGCACCGACTGCAAGCAATATGAAATTAGCGCTGTATGATGCTGATAAAACAGAGCTTGAACAATTTGCGATGACCTTTGATAGCGCAACGGGTATTTGGTCTAGCAATATCGATATTAGTCACGATCGCCATTACTACCGCTTTATGTTTGATGTTTATCACCCAGCGACCAAGCAAATTGAAAGCTTATGGAGCACAGATCCTTACTCATTGAACGTTTCGACCAATGGTTTATATAGCCAATTGATTAACCTTAATGATGAAGATACTAAACCAACCGGCTGGGATGAGCGTATGGTGCCAACGGTTGATTACCCAGAGCAAGCGGTTATTTACGAAGGTCATGTACGTGATTTTAGTGTGCGTGATGAAACTGTCAGTGAAGCAAACCGTGGTAAGTATCTAGCGTTTACTGAACTTGATAGCGCACCAATGCAACATCTTAAAAAGCTGGCAGATAATGGTTTAACCCATTTCCATTTACTGCCACTGACAGATATTGGCACCATAGATGAAGATGCCAGTCAGCGTGTTGATATCACTGCAACCTTAGGTGATTTATGTAGCCGCATTGACGATGATGCCGATGCATGTAAAACCGAAGATAAGAGTTCATTGATAGTTGATTTAATGGCGTCATACCTACCTGGCTCTGATGATGCTCAAGCACTTGCTAATGCAATGCGTGGTGTTGATAGCTTTAACTGGGGTTATGATCCGCATCATTTTATTGCGCCTGAAGGCTCTTACGCTTCATCGCCTGAAGGTATTGCACGAGTCAAAGAAACCCGTGCGATGATCCAGTCTTTACAGGAAATTGGTTTGCGTGTTGTGCTTGATGTTGTTTATAACCACACTACCTCATCAGGTGTTTGGGATAAATCTGTGTTTGATAAACTAGTACCAGGTTACTACCACAGATATAACGAAACAACAGGCATAATGGAACGCTCAACATGTTGTGAGAATACTGCAACAGAACATGTCATGATGGATAAGTTTGTTACTGACTCTATGGTGATTTTAGCCCGTGACTTTGGTTACGATAGCTTCCGCTTTGATGTGATGGGGCATATGCCAAAAGCCTCAATTATGGCAGCGCTTAATGCAGTGCAAGCAGTTGACCCAGATACTTACTTTTACGGTGAAGGATGGAACTTTGATGAAGTCGCAGATAATCGTTTATTTGTGCAAGCTAAACAAATGGATATGGCTGGAACTGAAGTAGGTACCTTTAATGACCGTATTCGTGAAGCAATTCGTGGTGGTGCATTCTTTAGCAATAATGCCACAGATGGCAATTTATCTGAGCAAGATACGTTGCGTTTATCGCTGGCAGGTAACTTACAAAACTACATTCTTAAAGACTTTAAAGGTAATTCAGCAAAAGGTAGCAGCTTTAGTTGGGGTGGTCAGCCAGCAGCTTATGCACTCGACCCAGCTGATAGCATTAACTATGTCTCTAAGCATGATAACGAAACACTATGGGATCAGCTGCAATATAAGCATGGTACTAACTTAAGTATTGAAGAGCGTGTGCGTGTTCACAATATGGCTTTAGCTATGCCGCTGATGAGCCAAGGTATTCCATTTATGCAAATGGGTGCTGATATGCTGCGTTCTAAATCAATGGATCGTAACAGCTATGATTCTGGTGATTGGTTCAACTTTGTTGATTTCAGTATGGATACCAATAACTGGAATGTAGGCCTACCTCCTGCGCAAGATAACCAAGCGAAGTGGGGCGAAATTGCACCTATTTCTGCAAATACGAATGCGCAAGCGATGGCAAGCGACATTGAGTACGCAAGTAATGTATTTACTGAGTTCTTAGCAATTCGTAGTGCCAGCCCATTATTTAGTTTAACCACAGAGCAAGACATTCTAGACCGCGTTGGCTTCCACAATATTGGTAAGCGTCAACAACAAGGCTTAGTCGTGATGAGTATTGATGATGGTGTTGGGTTGACTGACCTAGATAGCCAATACGATGCCATTGTCGTGGTGATGAACGGTACAGAGCAAAGCTTATCGCATACGGTATCAACGGCTGCGGGTTTTGAGCTTCATCCTGTTTTAAAAGCGAGTGTTGACTCAAGTATGTCAGCGGCAAGCTTTATGGCTGGTGAGGGCGAAGGTACCTTTAATGTTCCACCATATACTGTTGCTGTGTTTGTGAAACCACAAGCTGATGCACAAGGTGAAGGCTTAAGTGCTGATGCGACTGTGGGGGCGCCAGATATTGTGCCATTTGGTAGCACAACAGTTTATGTTCGTGGCTCGTTAAATGACTGGGGGACGGCAAATAGCTTTGAATATGTAGGTAATGGCGAGTACAAAATTGCGATTCCTCTAACAGCAGGTAGCTATGAATTTAAAGTGGCTTCTGAAGATTGGTCTACCGTTGATTTTGGTGCGCTTTCTGCCGATGTTGCTGAAGTGATCGAAGGTGAAGATGAGCCGCTAACACGCAGTGGCGCCAATATGACCTTTACGGCGGCAATGGATGCTGTTTATGTGTTCTCATTCGATGCCACAGACACCGATAACCCAGTGCTTAAAATCTATAATGAAGAGCCATTTGTTGGCACCCCAATTTATGTGCGCGGTGACTTCAATAGTTGGGATACCAGTGATGAGTTAATGTACCAAGGCAAAGGTGTTTATACTTTCACTAAACAATTAACTGCAGGTAGCTATAGCTTTAAGTTTGCTTCAAGTGATTGGAATACAGTCGATTATGGCTCAGGTGAAAGTAGCGCAGCGGTTACAGTGGGTACTGAAAAACTACTCGCAGTAAAAGGCGCAAACATGACAATGGATATTGCCAGCGATGGTCAATATCAGTTTGTGTTTGATGCTAGTAACCTTGAAGAGCCACTCATGACCGTATTTAATGCAGAAATGTTTGGCGAAACTCAAGTCTATTTGCGAGGCAGCATGAATAATTGGGATCCAGTGGATCCGTTAATTTATACTGGTGATGCTTTATATAGTACGACACTGGCACTTGAAGTGGGAGAATATGGATTCAAAGTCGCTTCAAGCGACTGGAACACCATAAATTATGGCGGTAGTGGTGATTCACCCATCGCTATTATTGGTGAAGCGACCTTATTAGAAGCCGTTGGGGGCGATATCACCTTGAGTATTGCTGTAGCGGGGGATTATCGTTTTACAGTGCAAGGACCTGATCTGAGTAAATTAACAGTGACGGTTGAAGCAGTGGAATAGCTTTCCCTGCAGTACCCTTAAGCCGGGCTTTGCTCGGCTTTTTTTGTGTTTAATGAAAAGTTTGTATATTGTCATAACTCTCTATCAAGGAGCCTATGATGACAGAAACCAGTTTATTGAGTGCCAGCTTTGATCCAAAAGTAAAACAGTATTGGTTATTACTGGGTATTTTTACCTGTGTGATTAGTATGGTAGGGATCCCTTTCATTCCCATTGTTGCGTTAATAATCTGGCTGGTGGCAGGGCGTATTTTAGCGGCGATGTCAGCCACGTTGTTAACACGTAAGTTAGTGGTAAAACGCGGTGTCTTCTTTAAAGAAGAAAAATCGATCCCACTTGAAAAAATAACTGATGTGGCACTGAGCCAAGGTCCCTTAATGCGCCAATTTGGTCTTTATCGACTGAGTTTTGAAACGGCAGGTCAATCAGGGCAAGGTGCATTAGTATCATTGCTCGGAGTGGTTGATGCAGAGACGTTTCGCGAGGCAATCTTAAAACAAAAAGATGAGATGACTCAAAGCAGCAGTACTAAAGCTGAGCATCAACCTGAAGATAGTCAGTTAGAGCTGCTGCGTTCACTTACTTATAGCGTAAAAAACATTGAGCAAATGTTAGTTACGCTATTAGATGAAAAGCGTTAAACCATTTGTAAAGTAGGGTTACCAGCTTGTACGCTGAGCGCTTTTTGACGCTCGCTAAGCAGTGTGTAATCGGCTGTTTTAACGCTACTTACATAATGCCACTGGGCAAGCGCTTGTTGTTGAGTAAAGGTGACGGTTAAGTAGCCGCGTTCAACTAAGTTATTGTAAGCTAAGTCGTTAACCAATAATGCAATGACTTGCTCAATTTGTGCGACAGCTTCGTTCGATTGCGTATTTAACGCTAAGTAGTTCTCAAGACCTGGTGATGAAACCGAAGATGCTGCAAATTCAACACCAGCTGCGGCTTTAGCAGAAACAGGATTGCTTGCATCAGTGACTAAGTGTCCTGCCCAACTGTTATGCGTATCACCAGCTAAAACGACCAAATTCTTTTGTGCTGCAATTGCAGTCCCAAGTATTTGCTCGCGCTCATAAGCATAGCCATCCCATGCATCAAGATTATAAGGTGCTGTTGTTTCTACACGTGCTCGCTGTTCACTAGTAACCGTTGGATCGCCAGCTAATACGCGCCCTTTAATTTGCGCAAGCTCACTAAATAATGTGTTTGCTTGAGCAAGTAATGCCGAGGGATCAGCACCGTTTGCTTGAGTCACTTGAATATTCATTAGTAACTGTAAAATCTCGAGTGGCAAATGCATTTTGGTCATCAGCACCTGTTGCCCAAGTACTTGCCATTGTGTTGTTGCTGTCGTTAAACCATCAGTCAGCCATGTAAGTTGCTCGTTACCTAATAGAGCACGAGTAGGTGAGCTAATTGCTGCAACAAAGTCAGTTTGTCCTTGGCTGCTGGTTAAGTCGAAATCCGCATAATTAACTTGCTCGTCGCGCGCCAAAACACGGGTATCGAGCATGTGTAATGAAACTAAATTACCAAACTCAAAGCGTCGATAAATACGTTCTTTATCGGCAACATTACGGATAGGCATCCATTCAAAGTATGCTTGTAGCGCATGCATTTTGCGCTCGCTAAATTCACCTTCGCCGTCGTTGTGATTTTCAGCGCCACTATGCCATGTATCATTAGTTATTTCATGGTCGTCCCAAACAGTAATAAATGCACAATGACTATGGGCAGCTTGCAAGTTATCGTCTTTACGATAATGGGCGTAACGTTTGCGATAATCCGCTAAAGAAATGATTTCATCGCTATTGTCATCAGGTAATAAACGGCCAAGTTCGGCGGCATCTTCAGTGGCATAACCTGTATTACCGTATTCATAGATGTAGTCACCTAAGTGCAGTACTGCATCTAAATCGGTTTGTTTTGCGATTTCACCATACACATGGAAGTAGCCTGCAGGATAGTTAGCGCAAGAGACAACGGCAAATTTTACTTGTTCTATGTTGTCGGTTGGAAGTGTTTTACCTGCTCCAGTGGGTGAGGTTTTACCATTACTTATGAAGCGGTAGTAATAGGTGGTGTTGGCATCGAGACCTTGCAGATCAACTTTTAAGGTGAAGTCAGTTGCATCGCTTACCTGTGTTTCGCCATCATGGCTAATGGTTGTAAAGTTAGCATCTGTTGAGGCTTGCCAAACTACGTTAACACTCGTGACGTTTTCAAGAGGGGTTATGCGAGTCCAAATAATTAGACTGTCAGCGAGCGGGTCGCCACTGGCAACACCGTGATCAAAGTTGACAGGGATTTGCTTTGTAGTTTCGTCATCATCGTCATTAAGACTACAGCCCGTTAAACCAAAAGATAAAACGGCGGCTCCAAAACCAGCCGCCGATGCTTTTAAAAAGCGTCTGCGCGTAAAAGTCATTGCTCTGTACCTATAAGTAGAAAAGTACGAGCTTATCCGACCAGTGTTACTGTTCTATGAAGTTAAAACACCTGACAAATTTGTTCTGTATTACAGGTGATTACAGTGACATTTTCGTAGCCAACACGAGTCAGTGCTTCGGCACTGAGTGTGGCGCGGGCACTACTTGCACAGTGTAAGTAAATGGGTCTTGCAGGATCTTTTTCGATTTCCATTAATTTCATTTCAAGTACACCACGTGGGATATTAATTGCACCTGTCGCTGCTTTAGTTGCGTGCTCAGCAGGCTCACGTACGTCAATTAATAAACCATGGTTTTCGCTTAGCTCTTGTTTTGCTTGGTCAGCGCTAATGCGGCGCTGGTTGGGGGCAACAATTTTCATTAAGTCAGGAATTGGTGTCAGCATACTAATCCTCCATGCCAAGTTTTCGTAAAAGGGTGATGTATTTAATATATTAGATAACACTATATTAGTAAATTTTAATATTAGACTTTTCTAATATATCAATCTATACTTTCGCGGCATTTTAAGAATATAGAGTAGTGTGAATATGAACATCGATTTTGCGGCTATGGCCGACAATGTGGAGCAAGCAGAGCAAATGCTAAAGATATTGGCGAATAAAAATCGCTTGATGATCTTATGTTCGCTGCAAGATGGTGAAATGAGCGTGAGCGAATTAAACGAAGCTGTGCCGTTGGCGCAGTCTGCATTATCGCAACACTTAGCGGCGCTGAGAAAAGCTCAGATAGTTGCTACTCGACGCGAAAGCCAAACTATCTATTATCGCGTGGTTGATGAAAATGTAGTATCGATCCTAGCAACTCTATATGGCTTATTTTGCAAAGGTAATTAACCTGTGAGTGCTATCGATAATGCTGTTAAAAACAGCTTGAGTGGCCGCCTTCCTGTTATTATTTTTATTATGTCGGTGTTGCTTGGCTTAATGGCATTAAAGCAAACCCCGCGTGAAGAGGAACCGCAAATTGTGGTTCCTATGCTTGATATATATGTAGCAGCGCCAAACGTCGAAGCGCCAGAAGTAGCAAGGCTGGTAACTGAACCATTGGAGAAGTTATTGGCGCAGTTAACGGGCGTTGAGCATATTTACTCGACTACACAAAGTAATGCTGCTGTTGTCACTCTTCGTTTTGAAGTCGGTCACGATCGTGAGCAAGCCATTCTCGACACTTACGCTAAACTCTATAGCTATCAACACACTATGGCGTCAGTGATCAGCTCATGGCAAATCCGTCCGGTTGAAGTGAACGATGTGCCCATTGTGATGCTGGGCTTATTTAGTAAAGATCCAAAACTTTACGATGACTATCAACTAACCCGCTTTGCTAACGAAATCGCTAATAGTTTACAGCGCATCGAAAACACCAGCGAAGTGAAAGTGATTGCTGGTAGAACCCGTCAATTAACAATTAACCTTGATGCAAGCGCTCTTGCTGCCCATCAAACAACCCTAACTGATGTGTATTATGCGCTTAGCGTATCTAACCAATTAGTGAATGTGGGCAGTGTTGTTGAGGGTAAGCAGCAAATTGCCTTACAAGTGGGTGATGTTTTACGCTCTCAATCTGCGATTGAACGTCTTGTTGTCAACGTGGTAAACGGTAAGAGTGTTTATCTAAGCGATGTGGCCGAGGTGAGTGATGGTCCAAGCGAAGCGCAAAGCTATCAATGGCTGGCTCATTCAGATAACCAACAACAACTTCCTTTAGTCACCATTAGTGTCGCTAAGCAAGCAGGCACCAATGCGGTCGCTGTAGCCAACGAAGTGCACAGCATGATGGACAGTTTATCGGCTAATCTATTGCCAGATGAAGTGGGCTACACCGTACTGCGTGATTATGGCCAAACCGCGAACGAGAAAGTAAATAACCTTACCTCAAGCTTAGTGTTTGCGGTATTTACCGTGGTTATTTTTGTTGGCGTATTTTTAGGTTGGCGACCAGCGATTGTGGTTGGTTTGGCAGTGCCTATTTGCTACGGCATCACCCTGACACTTGATTTTGCCTTTGGCTATACAATTAACCGAGTCACACTGTTTGCACTAATCCTTTCTTTAGGTTTGTTGGTTGATGATCCAATTACAGGGATAGACAACATAAGTCGTTTTTTAACCCATAAAGGCGATAAAAAACAACGCATAGTTGATGCCATGAGCGAAATTCGTGTGGCGCTGTTTATGTCTACATTAACCATTATGGTGGCGTTTATCCCACTTGCGTTTATTACTGGCATGATGGGGCCGTACATGGCACCGATGGCATTCAATGTGCCAATCAGTGTAATGGTTTCGACCATAGTGGCATTTTTTGTTACGCCGTGGTTGGCAATGAAACTACTTAAAGCGCCAGTCGGTGACAGCGTTCAACTCGATGCCAATCAGCATGGTTTATATGAGCGCATATTATCACCATTACTTGAGTCTAAAGGCCGTGCCAAACTCGTTTTATGGACCACATTAGCTTTGTTTGTCGCCAGTGCCATGTTACCCGTAATGCGTGCAGTGCCTTTAAAGCTATTACCGTTTGATAATAAAAACGAGTTACAAGTTTTAATCGATATGCCAGAAGGTACAAGCCTGGAGCAAACCGCCGCTTTCACTCGACAAGTACAAACCATCACTTGGCAATTAAATGAAGTAAGCGAGGCGGCAGCCTACGTTGGTCAGCCATCAAGCATGGACTTTAATGGTATGGTGCGTGGGTATTATCGACGTGAAGCAGCGAACCTTGCTGAGCTCAGAGTATTATTGCTCGATAAGACTGAGCGTGATCATCAATCTCATGGCGTGGTCATGCGCTTGCGAGCAGCATTAGCGCAACTGGCAACCGATGGCATTGTGATTAAAGTGGTTGAAGTACCACCGGGTCCGCCGGTTTTAAGTACCTTAGTGGCCGAAGTTTACAGTGAGCCATTTGTTGATACAGACACGCACTATCAAGCAGCCCTTGCTGTTGCTGCAAGGTTAAAACAAGAGCCGCATGTGGTTGAGGTTGATACCAGTATTGCTGCCAATGCACCCTTACAACGTTTTGTTACTGATAAAAGTAAAGCGTCATTGTCAGCGGTGTCTACGCAAGATATTGCCCAGACCTTAGCCATTGCTTCGCATGGGCAAAATGTTGGGGTGTTATATGTTAGCGGCGAAACAGACCCTGTCGATATAAAGTTACAACTGCCATATCAAGATCGTAACCAATTTGCTCAATTGCTGGCATTACTAGTTCGTGGTGATAGGGAGCTTGCAAAAACCAGTGATGAATTTGGGCTGCAAAGTGCACCGCGTCCGCTGGTGGCGCTCTCTGAGTTAGGTGAATTTCAGCATCAAGATGTTGCCAAGCCAATTATGCGTAAAGATCAGCGTAATGTTGTGTATGTAATGGCTGAGTTAAATGGTCGTACACCCGCTGAAATTATTGCTGACGTCAATGCTGACTTAGGCATTAGCGCTGACGAATTTAGCCAAACTGATTGGCAAAGTAGGCACTTTTTCAATAATGGTGGTAGCCAAGCTTGGCAATTACCTGCTGGCACTGACGTGACCTTTAGTGGTGAAGGCGAATGGCGAATTACCATTGATGTATTCAGAGATATGGGGATTGCCTTTGCGTTTGCGCTCACTGCCATTTTCATCATTTTACGCATTCAAACAAACTCTGCCAGTTTGTCACTGATCATCATGTCGGCTATTCCATTAACCGTAATAGGGATCATGCCGGGCTTTTGGCTATTAAATCAATTTGGAGAGCGCAGCATTGCTGGTGCTCCAGAGCCGGTGTTATTCACTGCAACAGCCATGATTGGTATGATTGCACTTGCTGGTATTGTGGTTCGTAACTCACTTATTTTAGTTGAGTTTATTAATCAAGCTCGCGGCCAAGGTATGGCAATTAAACAGGCTTTGATTGCCGCAGGTACGGTGCGTATGCGCCCTGTGTTACTCACAGCGGGAACCACCTTATTAGGTAACTTGGTGATCACCCTAGATCCGGTATTTAGCGGTCTAGCGATTGCAATTATTTTTGGTATTGTGGCATCAACATTGTTCTCATTATTTGTTGTGCCACTGGTTTATTATTTAGTGTTTGCAAAGGATGCAGGTAAAGAGGAACAAGCTCATGCAGGGTAAATCAAAACTTACTGGCTCGATCATCGCGTTATCTGTGATCATTGTGGCGGTACTTTACATGGCGGGCAGTTTCTCTGATAAGCAAGCTGCAGGCATGAAAAACCCATCAGCAAATGATTACACTGGTCAGTTAGTGACAGTGACACTGGCAGATATTGCGCGTGATGAAGTTGTACCGGGCACCGTGATTGCAAAACAAAATACGCAAATCTCTTCTCGTGTAATGGCACAAGTTGAGCGTTTAAATGTACGCGCTGGCGATACTGTAAAACAAGGTGACGTGCTAATTACCTTGCAGCAAGATGACTTTAAAGCAGGGCTGGCTCAAAGCGAAGCACAAATAAATGCGATTAATGCATCGCTGACTCAAGCAGAGAAACAACTAAAGCGTATTAACGATTTATACAAGCAAGGTTTGGTATCTATTAGCGAATACGACGATGCAAAAGCAAGGTTCGATAATTTAACGGCGAACCTAGCGATTGCTAAACAGCAGCAAACACAAGCGCAAGTTGCACTGAGTTTTACGCAAATTAAAGCGCCGATTTCAGGTGTTGTGGTTGAGCGCTTTGCAGAGCCTGGCGATACCGCAACTCCTGGCACGCCATTACTCGCACTGTATAACCCACAACAATTGCAATTAGCATTTGATGTCAGAGAACAACAAGCAATTAAGTTGAATGTTGGTCAAACTCTAACGGTTAAACTACCTGCTTTATCTACGTCAATGCCTGCTACAGTGACAGAAATTGTGCCGGTTGCTGATAGTGCTGCGCGTAGTATGGAGATCCGTTTAGAAACAGATGCGCAAACTGGATTAATGCCAGGGCTTTATGCGCAATTACAATTACCGCTCGCTACTGAAAAAGGGGTGTTGATTGAGTCAAGCTGGGTGTACCAATATGGCCAATTGAGTATGGTCTATTTACTTGAAAATAATCAGATAGTGCGCCGCTATGTGCGCCTTGGAGAAATGCTCGATGGCCAGCAGCACATCGTTTCAGGTTTAAACCCGGGTGATGTGCTGGCTGTTGATTTTAAAACTAAATAAAGGTTGCTATTTCGTCTAGCGACTTTTTCACTAAGGCATGCTCAGGGATGGTTGCATCTGTGCCAGGGTAGCCTGCAATAAGTAGCATGTAAGGGCGCTCATTATCTTTATCGCGGCCACAAATTTCGGTTAAGAAGCTCATTGGTTTTGGTGTATGCGTGAGGGTGGCAAGACCAGCTCTGTGTAGTGCTTGAATTAAAAAGCCGGTTGCTAGGCCAACAGATTCATGAACATAGTAATTGGTATTTTTGTCATCGGCAGAAATACCGCCTTTCTTTTGACTAAACACGGCAATTAGCCAAGGTGCATGCTCAAGGTAGGGCTTACTGGCATCGGTGCCAAGTGGTTTTAAGGCATCTAACCATTCTTCACCTGCGCGACCTTCATAAAATGAGCGCTCTAGTTTTTCAGCGGCTTCTCGAATTTGTTTTTTCACATCGCTGCTGTGTATTGCTACAAAGTGCCAAGGTTGATGATTGGCCCCACTGGGTGCAGTGCCAGCCGCTTTAATACAAGTTTCGATTATTTCTTTTGGCACTGGGCGATCGCTAAAGCTACGAATACTGTGGCGACGCTGACTCACGGCTAAAAACTCTTCGGCGCGTTTTAGCATCTCGTCATGAGGGTACTCAATAAAGTCATTGAGTGGCTGATTCTTGTGTTCTTGCATGGCTTTTCGCTTCTTGTGTGTTGATGATTTTAATTATGAATATGTTGGTTTCGACGGTACTCTTTTAATTCATTGCTTAACCAATCTTTTGCATTGATTAAGTTACCGTTGCTGAGTTTAACTTTATAGGGCTTACCGCTC
Source organism: Pseudoalteromonas sp. S1650 (assembly GCF_005887195.1). Lineage (NCBI taxonomy): Bacteria > Pseudomonadati > Pseudomonadota > Gammaproteobacteria > Alteromonadales > Pseudoalteromonadaceae > Pseudoalteromonas > Pseudoalteromonas sp. S1650. The sequence continues at coordinate 82,416 of NZ_PNDF01000068.1, forward strand.
CATGAGCTTTTGCTCGCCAGATTTTCGATAAACTTTTCGGCAGTTTTTGCATAGCGGGTTGCTTTTCGATACTTCATAGCTAGGTGTTCGGCAGCATCTTGGCTTGAGTGCTCTGTGCCGTTGCGAATAAATACGGCATCACTCTTAGCGACAAAATCAATGAGGTGATTTATCTCTTGTTCTGGGGTCGCTGCATTACTGAATTGGCTAATGCTCAATAACATTAACGCGATAAACCAATATCCTTTCATTGTTATTTTCACTGTACTTTTTGCTCTATGGTCAAGGTTGCAATTATTGGATTATGATCTGAGCTTACAAGCTCAGGTACTATGGTTGTCTTTATTTTGACACCACGCACCCATACTTGGTCAAGTGCTAACCCAAATGCTTTGGTACGTTTATCATCTAAATAGATAGCTTCGTGCAAACCTAGCTGAGTCAATGTTTGCTGTAATAAGGCTTGGCGCTCATCACTCCAAGTATTGAGATCACCGGCAAACACGATAGGCCCTTTGTGCGTTTGCATAATAGCAGCGGCATCGTCTAGCTGTTGTTTAAAGTCACTAACGCCAAAAGCAAAGTTAATGGCATGCAGGTTAATACTCAGTAATAACTGTTGATCTGGCAGCGCATATTCCACAATATTGGTGGCTTTTGGGCTACGTAGCCAAGGCTCTTTATGGGTGAGTGTACAATGCACAGTAGCTGGCCAGCGGCTGAGTGTCATAACTCCAGATTGCACGCCGCCACTCTTATACCCTTTAGCAAAGCGCCAATAGGGTTTGAGCTTTGTAAGCGAAGGTTCTTCGATAGCTTCTTGTAGTAACACAATATCAGCACCGGCATTTAGGTTTTGCAAATCGGTGAGTAAGCCATCTATTTGTGCTTTGTAGATATTCCAACTCAATAACTTGAACTGATAGGGCAAAATATAATGTTCAGCGTAAGTTTGCATACGACTTTGTGCTAACTGCTGTTGGCAATTAGCAAGGTTCACAGCGGTTTTGGTTATACCTTGTTGCTCATCAGAGCTAGGATCGCTTGAAAAGCTATACCAAGACAGCACACTCAAACACACAAGTAATAAAAATATACGCAGATATGCCGTCATAATGACCTTTAGTTACGTTCCTTGAGAGTTAGTCGTTGTTAGCCTCAGTTTAGTTCAAAGGCTAAATGTTAGAAACTGTAGTATTTTCTACAATTTCTATACGCTTTCTTACCCAAAATGAGTACTCATATTCTTATACTTACTGAGCTTAACAACTCAGACAAAGGAACTACTCATGAAACAAATGGCCTGTATGCTGCTTGCCTTATCGGTGACAGCGTGTTCATCAGTCACCATAGTGCCAGAAAAAACAACCAATAAATTAGCCACTAAAGCTGATTACCAAGATAGTCGCCCATTCTTTTTGTGGGGCCTCGTTGGTGAAGAGCGCGTTGATGTAAAGGCTATTTGCCAAGATAAAAAAGTTGCCCAAATGCAATCGCAACAAACATTCGCTGATGGCGCATTAGGACTCGTTACACTCGGAATTTATGCTCCTCACACAGTAAAAGTATGGTGTGAGCAACAAGCACAGGAGCAACAATTATGAAAAGCCTACTAGCAACAACTGTGTTAGTGGCAACCTTAAGTGGTTGCACAAATATCTACTTTGATAATGGCAGTGCTGCACAAGCCAATAAAGCGCCTGCAACAGAGCAATGGCATCATAACTTTGCCGCGGCGCTTTACGAAGGTTCAGAGCCTGTAGACTTATCAGAGGAGTGCCCTGATTCCGAATGGCAAACTGTTCACACTTATAAGTCGTTCACCAATGGTTTAGCTGAAGTTGCAGTAAACCAAGTTGGGCCTATTTGGTACCCGAAAACAGTTGAAATAAGCTGCGCTCAAGTACCTTATAAGCCAGACTAGTTATTCATAACGCAGTGCATCAATTGGGTTTAAGCGTGCCGCTTTAATAGCGGGCGCTAAGCCAAACACAATACCAATCAATGAAGTAAAGCCAAATGACAGCATAATCGCCCAACCCGGTATGTAGGCATCTGGCATGCTCGGCACTAAAACTGAAATTAGTGCCGCAGCACCGTAGCCTATCGCTAAACCAATTAAACCACCAAACAGTGATAGCACCACCGCTTCAACTAAAAATTGCAGCATAATAAAACCAGGTGTTGCCCCTAATGCTTTTAAAGTGCCGATCACACGCGTACGTTCTGTTACCGAAACCAGCATGATATTCATCACTCCGATACCACCAACTACCAGGCTGATACCTACGATCCCCGCGGTAATTGCGGTTGCACTTCCGGTAAATTTATCGATATTAGCACGGGCTTTTTCGGCGGTTTCAAATTCAAAGTCGTCATCTTCACCGTCTTTCAGTTTATGTAATTGACGTAAGATGCGGCGAATTTTAGCCAGTACTTGCGCTTCGTTAGCATCGTCTTTTAAACGAAACATCATTTGTACATTGGTATCAACACTGCCACCTTCTAGCGCGCTCATGGTACTTATCGGAATATTAATGTAATCGTCTTGGTCAAAACCTAATAAACTACCTTGTTTTTCAGCAACACCAATAATGCGAAACCACTCACCACCGAGTTTGATATATTCACCTACAGGGTTTTCTGGCAGGTTAAGCTTTTCGATAATTGAAGGGCCAATAAACGCCACTCTACGGCGTTTTGCATCATCTTCTGCGCGAATAAATCGGCCGAGTTCTGGGTAGGTGCGGTAAGCTTTTTGGTAGTCTTGCTCTGTGCCCATTACCCTTGAAGCATGGCTTTTATTGCCATACTCTGCTGCACCAGAAAAGCGCCAAGTAAACATAAGCGCAGTAAAGGTTTCAGCTTCTTTCACGCGTGCTTTTAGAGTTAGAAAGTCGCTGTAGGTTAACTTTGCTTGTTGCCCTACCATTTCTTTTTCTACGCTAGTGTAAGGCTTTATATTGGTGACATCTGGAGACATATCAGCAAGCTGATCATTAATTTGCTTGGTAAACCCTTGCATTACTGCTACCACGGTCACAACTGCAGCAACACCAATAATAATGCCCAAGCAGGTAAGGGCACTACGCATTGCATTGGCTTTAATTGCCATCAGTGCTGCTTTTGTGCCTTCCATTACAGCGATAGCAGATTTAAACATGTTGTCTTGCTCCTTCGCTTTTGCGGGTATCACTAACAACTTTGCCATCAACTAAACGAATAACACGTTGGCAGTGATCAGCAATATCTTGTTCGTGAGTAACCAAAATAATGGTGTGTCCTTCGTTATGAAGCTCATCAAACAGCGCCATGATTTCAGTGGTGGTTTTACTATCTAGGTTACCGGTAGGCTCATCACCAAGTAGAATATGGGGCTTAGTAACTAGTGCGCGAGCTATAGCGACACGTTGACGTTGACCACCAGAAAGTTGGCTTGAAAGGTGATTCACCTTATCGCCAAGACCAACCCGTTGTAATGATTCGAGCGCTTGTTGCTTTCGCTCTTTGGCTGAGATAAATCGATACACTAAGGGCTGCATAACATTTTCAAGGGCGGATGCTCTTGGTAATAAATTGAAACTTTGAAAAATAAAGCCAACACTTTCATTACGCTGATGAGCAAGCTCCGTTTCGGTCATGCGCTTTACGAGCTTATCTTTTAAATAGTAGTCACCACTGGTGGGAGTATCTAAGCAGCCAAGCAAGTTCATCAGGGTTGATTTACCTGAGCCGGAAGGGCCAATAATGGCAACATACTCATTTTGAGCAATTTCAATATTAATATCATCAAGGGCTTTGAAAACTTGTTCGCCCATTTTGTATTGTTTATTGATATTACTGAGTTTGATCACCACAGACATTAGCTAGCACCTTTTTCAGGGCTGTTTTTAACGGCTACCGTATCACCCTCTTTAAGTGAGCTAAGTGGTCTAGCTGGGCCGATAACAATACGATCTCCTTTTGCAACACCGCTGGTTAGTGCTTGTTCGATATCTGAAGAAATACCTACCGTAACAGCTGTTTTAGTTACTGTGTTATCTGCGTTAAGCTTCCAGACAAAGTAGCTATCATCCTCTTTTTGAATAGCTTCAATAGGCAGTTTTAAGCCGTTTTCGGCAATGCTTGTGGCGATTTCTGCGCGGCAGCTCATTCCGGCATAAAGCTGGCGGTCAGTGGCATCAAGCAGTACCTTGACTTTAAATGATAAGCCTTGTGAACCAGCTTGATTTTTTGCTGATGTGCCAATGTTTATGACTTTACCAGTAAAAGGTTGATTTGGGTAAGCGGCAGCATAGATATCTGCATGTTGGTCTAGTTTGATACCGGCAATATCGGTTTCATCCACTCGAAGTTCGGCTAATATTGCGCTGGGGTCAGCTACTAGCATCAAGTCTGAGCCAATAATGTTGGTTGTTCCCGCAATAACGGTTTCACCTTCTTTAATATTTACCGAAGCAAGTAGGCCACTCATTGGAGCGCGAAACACGCTTTTATTTAAACGGTCTTCAGCAATCAATAGTGATGCTTGGGCTTGGTTGTAAGCTTCACGTTTTGCTTCAATATCTATTTTTGCTAAATCGCGGGCATTTTGTAGGTTTTCATACACTTCTTGGCCAGCAAGGCCAACTTCATAAAGCTCTTTTTGGCGGCTTAATTGGCGCTCAATATTTTTTAATCGGGTTTCGCTATGTTTAATATCGATTTCGGTCGCACGAAGCACGGCTTTATTGCGGGCAACTTCAGATTCAAACGCGGTCGTATCTAAGCGCATAAGAATATCGCCTTCAGTGACACTTTCACCTTCTTCTACAAATACTTTAGCTACACGGCCAGTCACTTCTGAGCGCAGTTGCACTTGGGTGTTAAAAACTAGGTTACCAGAGGCTAAAATTGAATCGGCAATATTGCCTTGTTCAACTTCTGCAATATGCATTTCTGGTGCATCTTTATTGCCTGTGACTTGTTTTGAGATTAGTAAAGCGACAAATGCCGTAACAGCGAGGCCAATTATAATGGCTTTTTTCATCTTTCTTCCTTGGAAGTTAAGAGCGGCATATTGCCGCTCAAAGCAGAATTAAACGAGAGCGATTACAGTCCAAATACCGTAAATAACAATACTTGGTAAGGCTGCAAACAGTAGCGCCTTATTGAAAGTGAAATTAGTCCAGCTCTTTAAACCGATAGCTGCGATGAAAATACCCCAAATAGAAAAGATATTGAGACTTTCAAGTAAGGTGTAGAATGGGTGGCCAATTTCTAAACCAATTAAAAGTTGGTTAATCGAAGCATAGTTAAATAACGTCTGTGAGATTTGGTCGGTACTCGCAGTTAATACTAAGATGAGTAAACCTAGGCTTGAAATAATCATTGGCATCATAGTCCACACACCAAAGCCATACCACGCACCATAGCCATAATTAGCTTCTGGGTCTTGCTTAGATACAAATAGGTAGTAGCCTGCCATTAGAGCATTAATAACAGCCAAACCAATAATGCCACCAAACATAGCAAACCATACTTGCATATCTATGGTTTGCTCCATGCTTTGGCGAATCATTTTTTGTTCTGCAATGGTGGCATCAACACTGGCCGCTGCCACTTGTTGATCTATTAAAAACTGCGGGTCAGCCTTATTGTAAAAAGCAAACATGCTGGCAGCGAGAATGCCGGCAAGTAAAATAAAGGCAACAAAAGACCAACCTTTTGCCTCTTTTAAACCATTAAAGGCTTTGCTTGGGCTGATAAAAATATCAACCAAAGCAGTCATAACATTTGACGATTTCATTTTTTATTCCTTGTTTTATAACATTTGTTTTTAGGTACTAAAATATCCTGTTTAGTAACAAATTAGCAATCTATTTTGTAACTGTATGTTAACAGCTGTGATTGGTAAATCTGTGATATGGTTAAAGAGTTAATTTGAGTCGAATTTATTAGGAAAAGTAGGTCGTTATGGTGAATAACAATGATCGTTGTATTGATGAGTTGGTATTAGGGTTCTGGCGTTTGCTAGATTGGCAGATAACGCCCCAGCAATGCTTAAGTTTTTTAGAAAATGCAATTGAAATGGGGGTGTCACATACCGATCACGCTGACATTTACGGTGAATACGGTTGTGAAGCTGAATTTGGTAAAGCACTTAAACTAAAACCAAGTATTCGTGATGAAATCAAAATAATCACAAAGTGTGGTATCAAGCCTGCGTTTGCAAGCCTAGGGCTACAAGGCAAAGCAAATCATTATGATTCAAGTGCCGCGCATATTATTGCCTCGGCACAGCAGTCACTTAAAAACTTCAGCACTGATCGTTTAGATGTATTACTTATTCATCGCCCTGATTACTTGATGAACGCCGATGAAATGGCACAAGCATTTAATACCCTAAAAGCAAATGGTGATGTGCTTGACTTTGGTGTATCTAATTTTACCCCATCGCAACTTAGCTTGTTGCAGTCGCGTTTAGACTTTGAGCTTGTGACTAATCAAATTGAGTTTTCTCCGTACGAAATGAAAGCCCTTGATGATGGCAGCTTAGACCAATGCCAATTGCTTGATATCAAACCTATGCTTTGGTCTCCATTAGCTGGGGGTCGCTTATTCTCAAGTGAAGATGAAAAAGCGGTGCGTTTACGTGCAGTGTTGGAGCAGGTTGGGGCTGAAATTGGCGCCACAGCCATTGATCAGGTTGTTTATGCTTGGCTGTTAATGCACCCAAGTGCACCATCTGTGGTACTTGGTACGGGTAATATTGAGCGTGTTAAATCAGCTGTTGACGCTAAGCAGCTTACTATGAACCGCGAGCAATGGTATCGCATTTGGCAAGGCTCAACTGGTCATAGTGTACCATAAGTGTATTGATATAAATGAGAAAAGGGCCTTAACGGCCCTTCGTGTTGCAGCAAGTAACACATTCTTTATAAAGTGAAGTCAACCGCGTAAGCGACGTACACTTTTACATCTGAACCATCAATGTCGTTGTCTGAAAGACCGAAAGTAAAGCCGTCTTTCGACACTGAAACACCGTAGTCGATGATGTCATCATCACCAATGAAATCCCCTGAGTAATGACCTAGGTGAAGGGCCATTTCTGCACCGGTACTGCCAACTGGGAAGCTGTAGTCAGCATTTAAATAAAGTGAATCACCAAAATCTGTACCGTCACCGCTTGCTGCTGATGTTGCTAGGACAGCTGCACCAAAGGTGAAGCTACCCATGCTAATGCTACCGTAGATTTCTGAGAAGTCTGCATCTGTGTAAGATGCTGCATCTGGGTATGCATAATAAATGTAGCCAACATCGTAGCTAAAGGTTTCATTGATTTCACCGCCAAAACCAGCATAAAGGTCTAGCTCGTAAGTCATGTCGTCAGCCCAGCTAGCATTCGACACCCAAGTACCCGCATAAAAGCCAGATTCACTTGCGTAGTCGATACCACCTTGGATTGCAGCATCACCACCGCCTTGCTCTTGACCACGCCATAAGTAGTTTGAAGTTGCCGCAGCGTTTGCTGTGACTTCTGCATAGCTATATGTTGAGCTCAAAGTTAATAGCGCAAGGGCGCTTGCTGCGACCGTTTTTTTTAGTTTTAGCATGTTTCTGTATCCTGTTGTTATGTTGATTTTGTCCCATTTTCAGATTGCAGTCTGGTTATTATTTGAGGACATTTTCTATGTGTTGTCTGGATACGATATTGCACTGGTTGTGCCAAGTTAATTTCTAACGGGATATTTTATGCTTAAAGGCTTTAAAAACAGGCTTTTAAACTTGTTTAATTGTGAAAAGGATGGTTATTTGAATTGTTCATGCGCACATGTGTGGTGCAAAAAATAACCCGGTTGCACAATTGCGAAGCAACCGGGTTTTGCTTATTTGAGAGTAACTTAGCCGAAAATTGCACGCATTAGACTAATGGTTTCTTCAACACTGCGGCCTTTTTCAACTTCACTGATGATTGAATCGCGCTTAGCTTTGATATGTTCAGGGATATCATCACTTGCTAATGCTCGGTCCACCAGTATCTCTGCTGATTCTTTGCCACGGCGTACGGTCTTTTTACCTGCTGAGCTCGTGGTACTCTTAGGTTTGTTTAACAACTTAATATAGTTAGAGTTATCAGCGGTACTTTTATCTGCATAATAAAAGAAGCTAGGCAATAGGGCTTTGATTTCAACCAGAGATTGTTCAAGCTCATTTGCTGCACTGGCCATTTTGAACCAAGGCATGCTATGTATTGCTTCGACAACATCTTGCCAGTAGCGCTCAAAATCACGGTTATTAAGCTTAGTAATGCCTAATGCCGCACAAAGGGCATCAAGTTTACTATTTACGATTGGTGTAAACACGTCAGGTCGGCGCATCGCAAGCAAGCGAGTAGCAGGAGCAAGCGTTGGCTTTTCATCGCTGCCATTAAATGCCATGAAGTAAGCAACCATAAAATGCTGATAATGTTCTTGCGTTACTTCACCCTCAGCTGGAATGTGTACAAGCGCCTCATCGAACGCACCAGGTAAATCACTCAACATTTGGTGGAAACCTTTCGCGTTCTTGGTAGAAGCAAACCATTCAACGTCGAAGTTATAGCTGCTTGGATCAAGCGAGGCACTGTGTTTACCTGAAAACGCTAAACGGTCTTCTGGGATCATCTCTTTTAGGGATTGCGATTTAATTGCAGCAATGTAATTAGCTAAGCGTAGTTGCTCATCAAGGGCTAAAAGCTCTTTATGCTGCTCGATGAAGCCTGCAATAACAGGCCATGGCGCAACCCTTAATGTTTTTAACTGCAAAAAACTGATTGCAGAAATTAATAAGTCATGAAGTTTTTTAAGAGTGGGTAATTGCTTATCTTCTAACAGATCGTAGTTAATGCGATCGCGGCTTGCACTTAATAGCTCATAGCACCAACCTAAAAAGTCTTCAGGGTGGTTTTCTACTTTAACTGCCATAAGGTTTAAGCTGATATCAGAGGCTTGCTTGAGGATATTTTGATAAATTTGACTTTCTTGCTCGCCAAGCGCCATTTTTGACGGTGAAATAAGCAGTTTCTTCATGCTTAATCGATACTCCAGTTTTGACCAAATTGGGTTGTTTAATTTTAGTACACAGGGTGCAAAAACAACAGGGTCGTGCATCATACCGAAGTAATGAAATGATGCAATCTTACTGATAATTTATAAGTAAGATTGCGACTGACGTGGTTTATTAATCATGGTCATCGAGTGTAAATAATTGCTCAACACTGAGTTCAAACTGAGCAGCGATTTTTAACGCGATAATCACTGAGGGTATAAAGCGGCCTGTTTCAACTGTGCTAATGGTTTTACGTGATACTGCAATAGCATCAGCAAGTTCTTGCTGCGATAATCCCTTTTCTTTGCGGAATTTAGCGATATTATTTTGCACTTTTATACCTAGTCTCTACTTTGCCAAAGAATTGATACGCCATATATCAAACACATCAAGGCAAGGTAAAATGTGGCCATCATGCTATGAGATACATTTAAAGCAAGTTCATCAGACAATAAAAAAATAGCCCCCATGCTAAAAAGCAATCCAAGCACAACATGTTTATAAGCGATGGTATCAATCGTATTTAAAAATTCATCCTTATAAGTAAGGCGATAACCAAGTTTCCATGTAAATCCCCCTCTAATCACAAACATAAAGAAAGATCCTAAAAATGCGGCAACACCAATAAATAGTAAAAATACTGATGTTTGCTTGAGCATTGGGTAAACACTAATAATTAATAACGTGACTCCCATGAATATTGAAAACCATGCGTTATGACTCATAAACTTTTCTTCCGTTTTGATATCTTGCTTAGACATAATCGTTTCCTTTTATTTTAAACTCAAATGTAACCTACAGGTATCAATGTAACCCTAGGGTATCATACGATCAAGATCATTTTGTAACCTACAGGTATCAAAAAGTTTCAGCGCTGATTCATATTCTTGTACCTAAGCTTGTTTACAAACCTTTTTGTGTGTTCGGCAATGCAATTGCGCCTAACTCCCGCTATGATAAGAACATTGTTTGCCCATTTTTAAGGATGATTATGAAAACCTTACTGAAAATTGTTGGTGTCATCTTCGTATTACTGATTGCATTGGTAGTCGCAGCACCATTCCTAATACCTACAGACGCGATATTTAATAAAGTATCGGAGCAAGTAGAACAAACCACAGGTCGTAGTCTGACTATTAATGGCGATAAAAAGCTGTCGGTATTTCCATCATTAAAACTCGAATTGAATGATGTGCACTTTGCCAATATGCAAACAGGCTCGCAAAAAGATATGGCAAGCATGCAGCAACTTGCTATCCGTATCCCGTGGATGTCGTTATTTGGCGGTGAGTTTAAGCTTGATAAATTCGTTATTAACGAACCAACGATTTTGTTAGAAACCGATAAAAATGGTAAAGCAAACTGGCAATTATTTGATGCGGTTGCTGAGCAACCACAGACAGAGCAGCAAAAGAGTTCTGGCGCTGTTAACTTACCAGATAACTTTGATATTGAACTTGGTGAAGTAGCAATCTACGGTGGTACTTTCACTTATCTAGATGGTAAAACTGGGGCAAAGCAACAGATAAGCGATTTAGAGTTAGCCATCTTACTACCTTCTCTGCGTAAGACCTTAGAATTAAAAGGCGGTATTACCTATATGGGTGAGCGCTTTGATTTAGATGTCACCCTAGATACACCTGTTAAAGCGATTGAAGGCGAAACCTTTAATGTAAGCACTGAGGTTGATTCGCGCTTAGTCGATTTAAATTTTAAAGGTGCGATTGCAGAAATGGGTAATGACGTGCAAGGGCTTCTTTCTGTTAGTGGTGACTCTGTTAAAAACATTGCGAGTTGGCAAGGTGTTGAGCTTAATGCAAAAGAAAATGCGTTTAATGCCTTTAATGTAAAGGGTTCAATGCACCTAAAAGGACAGCAGTTTAAGCTTACTGAGCTACTTGCCACCCTCGATGAGCTGCAAATTAAAGGTAAAAGCGATATTAAGCTTGGTGACCGCTTAGCTGTGAATGCCGATATTGATTTAGGCATGCTTGATTTAAACCCTTACCTACCAGAGGGCGTAGCTAAAGAAGAACATACAGAACCTGCCGCAGATGCACCAGCACAGCCAATTGTTTGGGATGATACTGCAATTGATATGAGCGGCTTAAACGCACTAGATGCAAATGTAGTCGTGCGTTCAAGTGGCTTAAAAGCAAATGATATTACCCTTGGTGAAAACCAGTTAACGGTGAACCTAAAAAATGCTGTGGCTAAAATCAGTTTAGATAAGTTTGTTGCTTATGAAGGCAATGGTAAAGGTGTAATAACCGTTAACGCCAAGCAAACACCTTATAAAATTAGTACTAACTTTTCTTTAGATAAAATCGATGCACAGCCATTACTAACTGATGCGGCTGGTTTCGATAAGTTAATGGGTAAAGGCTCTCTAAATTGGGATCTAACGACCACAGGTCAAAGCCAAAAGAGCTTTATCAATGCTTTAAATGGTAAGTTAGGCTTTGAGTTTGCTGATGGTGCGGTAAAAGGGGCCAACATTGCAGAGATGGTTCGTAAAGCAAAAGAGCTTATCAAAGGTAACTTGAGTGCAGTATCAGAAGGTTTAGATACAGGCTTTGATAACTCACAGCAAACAGACTTCTCGGCATTGCAGGGCAGTTTTGTATTCACTAACGGTGTTGGTGAAAATAAAGACCTATCACTACTTAGCCCGCTTATTCGCATTACAGGCTCAGGTAAAGTTGATTTACCTATGACGAATGTAGACTATCGCTTGGTAACGGGGATTGTTGATTCAATCGAAGGGCAAGGCACGACCGATGACAGTACCGGCTTTAAAATTCCACTGCGTATCAAAGGTCCATTCCATGATGTTGGTTATAGCCTAGATGTCAGTGATGCGGCTAAAGAAGAAGTCAAAGAAAAAGCTAAAGATAAAATCAAAGACAAATTAAAAGGTCTATTTGGTAATTAATAAAAATTTAATTAAAGTCAAAAACAGGGCGCATTTGCGTCCTGTTTGTTTTATAATCAATAACAAACCAGCAAGCTGCTGTAATTCCTCAATGCAAGCATTGCGATTAATTCCAAATTAATTAAAAAATAACCTACCACTTCCTTGCCATTGCTGCTACAATTGCCCGCCCTTAAGAGACAACTTGCTTGTTTTTTGAGTGGAATTTAACCGAAATGTCTTGATTTTAAACAAAATTAAGGCGTGTTGTAATTTCTACACCGGAGGTCATTAACATGATCCAAATGCAAACTCAGCTGGACGTTGCTGATAACAGCGGCGCTCGCAAAGTGCAGTGTATTAAAGTCCTTGGCGGTTCGCACCGTCGCTATGCAGCGGTTGGCGATATCATCAAAGTTTCTGTAAAAGAAGCTATTCCTCGCGGTAAAGTGAAGAAAGGTGATGTTAAAAACGCGGTAGTTGTGCGTACTAAAAAAGGCGTTCGTCGTCCGGACGGTTCTTTGATCCGTTTCGATAGCAATGCGGCTGTTATCTTAAACGATAACTTACAGCCAATTGGTACTCGTATCTTCGGCCCTGTGACTCGTGAACTTCGTACTGAAAAGTTCATGAAAATCGTTTCACTAGCACCAGAAGTACTATAAGGAGTCTATCATGGCAGCAAAAATCCGTCGTGATGACGAAGTAATCGTACTAGCAGGCAAAGACAAAGGTAAGCGCGGTAAAGTGCTTTCAGTTGTTGCTGAATCTGGTCGAGTATTTGTCGAAGGCATCAACTTAATCAAGAAGCACCAAAAGCCTGTTCCTCAGTTGAACCAAGCTGGCGGTATTGTTGAGAAAGAAGCGTCTATCGACGTATCAAACGTTGCGATCTACAACTCGGAAACGGGTAAAGCAGATCGTGTAGGTTTCAAGATTGAAGATGGTAAGAAATTACGTATCTTTAAATCTACTGGTAAAACTATCTAATAGTTGGAGTAGAATGATGGCGAAACTGCATGAAGTATATAAAGACAAAGTAGTTGCTGAGCTTCAAGAGAAGTTTGGTTTCAGCTCTGTCATGCAAGTCCCTCAGATCGAAAAGATCACATTAAACATGGGTGTGGGCGAAGCTCTAGCTGACAAGAAGATCCTAGATAACGCTGTTGCGGATCTAGAAGCAATCTCTGGTCAGAAACCTCTAATCACTAAAGCACGCAAATCAGTTGCTGGCTTCAAAGTGCGTGAAGGTTACCCAATTGGTTGTAAAGTAACCCTACGTGGCGAGCGTATGTGGGACTTTTTTGAGCGTTTGGTTTCAATCGCTATCCCACGTATCCGTGACTTCCGTGGTGTAAGTGCTAAGTCTTTTGATGGACGTGGTAACTACAGCATGGGCGTACGTGAGCAAATCATCTTCCCAGAAATCGATTATGATAAAGTAGACCGTGTTCGCGGTATGGATATCACAATCACTACTTCTGCGAAAACAGATGATGAAGGCCGTGCGTTGTTAGAAGCGTTTAACTTCCCATTCAAGAAATAAGGGTAGGGTTATGGCAAAGAATTCTATGAAAGCGCGCGAAGCAAAGCGTGCGAAATTAGTTGCTCAGTTCGCTGAAAAGCGTGCGGCACTAAAAGCTATCATCAGTGATGTTAATACATCTGACGATGATCGTTGGGACGCGGTATTAAAGCTTCAAGCTTTACCACGTGATTCTAGCTCTTCACGTCAACGTAATCGTTGTAACGTTACGGGCCGCCCACATGGTTACCTTCGCAAATTCGGCATGAGCCGTATTAAAGTTCGCGAAGCAGCTATGCGCGGTGAAATTCCTGGCCTTAAAAAGGCTAGCTGGTAATAGTATCACGGGAGTAAGACTATGAGCTTGCAAGATCCTATTGCGGATTTGTTTACACGTATCCGTAACGGTCAGTCAGCGAAGAAAGTATCAGTAACGATGCCAACTTCAAAACTGAAAGTAGCAGTAGCTAAAGTATTAAAAGATGAAGGTTATATCGCAGATTACGCTGTAAGCGGTGAAGCGAAGCCTGAGCTTTCTATCGATTTAAAATATTTCGAAGGCAAAGCTGTTATTGAAAACATCCAGCGTGTTAGCCGCCCTGGTTTACGTATCTATAAGAAACGTGACGAATTACCAAAGGTAATGGGTGGTCTTGGTATCGCTATCGTATCAACTTCTAAAGGCCTAATGACAGACCGCGCAGCACGTAGTGCCGGCGTTGGTGGTGAGATCATTGGCTTTGTAGCTTAATCGGAGGGGAACTATGTCTCGCATAGCAAAGGCACCAATCAATGTTCCTGCCGGTGTAGAAGTTACATTAAAAGGCCAGGACATCACAGTTAAAGGCAAAAACGGTGAATTAACTCGTACAATCAACGACGCTGTTGAAGTACAAGTTAACGACAACGTTATTACAACTTTACCTCGTGAAGGCGTAGCTAATGCATGGGCACAAGCAGGTACTGCTCGCGCTCTAATCAACAACATGGTTGTTGGTACGCATGAAGGTTACGAGAAGAAACTTCAGTTAGTAGGTGTTGGTTACCGTGCAGCAGCTAAGGGCAAAGTATTAGACTTAACTCTTGGTTTCTCACACCCAGTGAATTTCGAAGTACCAGAAGGTATTACGATTGAAACACCAAGCCAAACAGAAGTTCTAGTTAAGGGCGTAGACAAGCAGTTAGTTGGTCAAACAGCTGCTAACATCCGTGCATACCGTAAACCTGAGCCTTATAAAGGTAAAGGTGTTCGTTACGCGGACGAGAATGTACGCCGTAAAGAGGCTAAGAAGAAGTAAGGTAAGACGATGGATAAAAAAACAGCTCGTCTACGTCGTGCTAAGCGCACTCGTAGAAATTATATTGAACAAGGCACAACGCGTCTTGTTATCCACCGCACGCCACGTCACATTTACGCTCAAGTAGTTACTGCTGAGGGTACTGTACTGGCTGCTGCTTCTACTGTTGAAAAAGCAATTAGCGAAACAGTTAAAGGCACAGGTAACGTTGCAGCTGCTCAAGCAGTTGGTAAAGCGGTTGCTGAACGTGCAGCTGACAAAGGCATCGAAAAGATTGCTTTTGATCGCAGTGGCTTTAAATATCACGGCCGTGTGAAGGCGCTTGCTGATGCAGCGCGTGAAGCCGGTCTGCAATTCTAGGAGTAGACAATGGCTAACGTAGAAGCAAAGCAACAACAGCCTGATTTGGCTGAAAAGCTAATCGCGGTAAACCGTGTGTCTAAAGTGGTTAAAGGTGGTCGTATCTTTAGCTTCACTGCACTAACAGTAGTTGGTGACGGCGCAGGTAAAGTAGGTTTTGGTTATGGTAAAGCACGTGAAGTTCCAGCTGCTATTCAAAAAGCAATGGAAAAAGCACGTCGCAACATGATCAGTGTAGACCTTAACGGTAACACGCTACAGCACCCAATCAAGGGTCGCCACGCGGGTTCTAAAGTATACATGCAGCCTGCTTCTGAAGGTACAGGTATCATCGCCGGTGGTGCGATGCGTGCAGTACTAGAAGTAACTGGTGTACAGAACGTATTGTCAAAAGCATACGGTTCAACTAACCCGATCAACATCGTTCGTGCAACGATTGCTGCTCTAGAGAACATGAACTCTCCAGAGTCAATCGCTGCTAAACGTGGTCTTAGCGTTGACGAAATCACGGGGTAAACCATGGCTAATAAAACTGTAAAAGTAACACAAGTAAAGAGCTCTATCGGTCGTTTACCGAAGCATAAAGCTACATTACGCGGTCTTGGTCTACGTCGTATCAATCACACTGTTGAGTTAGAAGACACAGCATGTGTGCGTGGTATGATTAACCAAGTTTCTTACATGGTAAAGGTTGAGGGTTAATTCGATGCATTTGAATACACTTTCACCTGCTGCTGGTGCAAAAACTGAAAAGAAACGTCTAGGTCGTGGTATTGGTTCTGGTCTTGGTAAGACTGGTGGCCGTGGTCATAAAGGCCAAAAATCACGTTCTGGCGGTAAAGTACGCGTTGGTTTCGAAGGCGGTCAAATGCCTATGCAACGTCGTCTACCTAAATTTGGTTTCACTTCACGTAAATCATTAGTATCTACTGAAGTTAACCTTTTTGAAATCGCTAAAGTTGAAGGCGATGTAGTAGACGTAAACGCGTTACAAGCAGCTGGTCTAGTTAAAAAGAACATCCAGTTCGTTAAAGTAGTTAAATCTGGCGAAGTTTCACGCGCAGTTACCGTTAAAGGTCTTAAAGTGACTAAAGGTGCTCGCGAAGCTATCGAAGCTGCCGGAGGCAAGGTAGAAGACTAAGGAAGTACTAATGGCTAAACCAGGTCAAGATATGAAAAGTGCACAAAGTGGGCTTTCGGAATTGAAGCGTCGATTACTATTTGTATTAGGTGCTATCATTATTTACCGTCTAGGTTCATTCGTGCCGATCCCTGGGATTGACGCCGCTGTACTTGCCGATTTCTTCGAGCAACAAAAGGGCACCATTGTTGAAATGTTTAACATGTTCAGCGGTGGTGCGCTTGAGCGCGCTTCAGTGTTAGCACTGGGTATTATGCCGTACATCTCGGCTTCGATTATTACGCAACTATTAACGCATATGTATCCGCCGTTTATAGAGCTTAAGAAAGAAGGTGAGCAAGGGCGTAAGAAAATTAGCCAGTACACACGCTACGGCACGCTTGTGCTTGCTACAATCCAATCAATCGGTATTGCTACTAGCTTACCGGGCATGATGGACGGGTTAGTTGTTAACCCAGGTATCGGTTTCTACTTCACTGCTGTAGTGAGTTTAGTAACTGGTACTATGTTCCTAATGTGGTTGGGCGAACAAATTACAGAGCGTGGTATCGGTAACGGTATCTCAGTTCTGATTTTTGTTGGTATTGTAGCTAACCTGCCGTCTGCTATTGGTTCGACAGCCGAAATGGCGCGCCAAGGTGATCTGAATGTACTTGTACTGTTATTGATTGCTGTAATCGTATTCGCTGTTACTTACCTAGTTGTATTCTTTGAACGTGGCCAACGTCGTATCGTCGTTAACTACGCAAAGCGTCAACAAGGTCGTCAGGTATTTGCTGCTCAAAGCACGCACTTACCACTGAAAGTAAACATGGCGGGTGTTATTCCACCAATCTTTGCTAGCAGTATAATTCTGTTCCCTGGTACAATTGCAAGCTGGTTCGGCCAGGGTGAAGGTCCGGTCGCTGATGTGCTACAAGCAATCGCTACAACGTTGACTCCAGGTCAACCTTTATATGCGATGGTTTTAGCTGCGGCTATTATCTTCTTCTGCTTTTTCTACACCGCGTTGGTATTTAACCCGCGTGAAACAGCAGATAACCTGAAAAAATCTGGCGCATTTATCCCAGGTATTCGTCCAGGTGAGCAGACATCTAAATACATTGATAAAGTGATGACACGCCTGACATTGGCAGGTGCTTTGTATATAACCTTTATCTGTCTGGTGCCCGAATTCATGACTATGGCATGGCAAACGCCATTCTATTTCGGCGGTACATCAATTTTGATTATCGTTGTTGTAATCATGGACTTTATGGCACAAGTACAGACGCATCTGATGTCACATCAGTATGATTCTGTGCTGAAAAAAGCAAACCTTAAAGGCTACGGTCGATAAGGTCATTTTACGGAGTTGAGCAATGAAAGTACGTGCTTCCGTTAAGAAAATATGCCGTAACTGTAAAGTTATTAAACGTGCTGGTGTAGTACGCGTAATTTGCAGTGAGCCTAAGCACAAGCAAAGGCAAGGCTAATTAAACAGTCGTGCAGGCTGAGTTATTTACTCGGCCTGTGTTTTTAGTTGTGATTTGGTCTTCGTTTGAGTATCCTTACGGGCTTTTCAAACAGATGATTACCAAATTCAAATATAGGAGATGTGTTAGTGGCCCGTATCGCTGGCATTAACGTCCCTGATCATAAACACGCAGTTATCGGTTTAACTGCTATTTATGGCATAGGTAAGACTCGCTCTAAGGCTATCTTAGCAGCGACTGGTATCGCCGAGACCACAAAAATCGGTGAACTTTCAGACGAAACACTTGACGTATTGCGTGAAGCAGTTGGCAAGTACACTGTAGAAGGTGACCTTCGTCGTGAAGTTACATTAAATATCAAGCGCCTTATGGACCTTGGTTGTTTCCGTGGCCTACGTCACCGTCGTTCGTTACCACTACGTGGTCAACGTACTAAGACTAACGCGCGTACTCGTAAGGGTCCTCGCAAGCCTATCAAGAAATAAGGTGGGGTAGATTATGGCTAAAGCACCAATTCGTCGTAAGAAGGTTAAAAAGCAAGTTGCTGATGGTATGGCTCACGTTCATGCTTCTTTCAACAACACTATTGTAACAATTACCGACCGTCAAGGTAATGCACTATCTTGGGCAACAGCAGGTGGTTCAGGTTTCCGTGGTTCACGTAAATCTACTCCATTCGCGGCTCAGGTTGCTGCAGAGCGTGCAGGTACTGCTGCTCAAGAATACGGTTTAAAAAATCTAGAAGTTTTCATCAAAGGTCCAGGTCCAGGTCGTGAATCTGCTGTACGTGCTTTGAATGCTGCTGGTTACCGTATCACCAACATCACTGACGTGACGCCAATCCCTCATAATGGTTGTCGTCCACCGAAGAAACGTCGCGTTTAACAATAGGTTAGGAGAAATAACATGGCAAGATATTTGGGCCCTAAGCTCAAGCTGAGTCGTCGTGAAGGTACTGACCTGTTCCTTAAGAGCGGCGTAAGAGCTATCGACTCTAAGTGTAAACTTGAGACTGCACCTGGTCAGCACGGCGCTCGTAAAGGTCGCTTATCTGATTACGGTTTACAGCTACGTGAAAAGCAAAAAGTACGTCGTATCTACGGTGTATTAGAAAAGCAATTCCGTAACTACTACAAAGAAGCTGCTCGCCTTAAAGGTAATACAGGTGAAAACTTGTTACAGCTTTTAGAGCAACGTTTAGACAATGTTGTATATCGCATGGGTTTTGCTAGCACACGCGCTGAAGCACGTCAGTTAGTAAGCCACAAAGCGATTTTAGTTAATGGTCGTGTTGTGAACATTCCTTCATACGTAATTACTCCAGAAGATACTGTTGTAATTCGTGAGAAGTCAAAAACACAAGCACGTATCATCGCTGCTCTAGAGTTGGCTGAGCAACGTGAAAAGCCGACTTGGGTTGAAGTTGACGGTAAGAAAATGGAAGGTAGCTTCAAGCGCCTACCTGAGCGTTCAGATCTGTCTGCGGACATTAACGAACAACTAATCGTCGAACTTTACTCTAAGTAAAGTTAAGAGTTAAGAGAGGATAAAATGCAGGGTTCTGTTACCGAATTCCTAAAACCAAGGTTAGTCGATATCGACGCTATCAACCCAACGCGTTCTAAAGTAGTTTTAGAACCATTAGAGCGTGGCTTTGGTCACACTTTGGGTAATGCCTTACGCCGTATACTGTTATCATCTATGCCTGGATGTGCAGTAACTGAAGTAGAAATCGACGGTGTATTGCATGAGTACAGCGCGAAAGAGGGCGTACAAGAAGACATCATTGAAATTCTGTTAAACCTTAAAGGTCTAGCAGTAACTTTAGAAGGCAAAGATGAAGTTTTTCTGACCCTGACTAAATCTGGTGTAGGCCCTGTGACTGCGGCTGATATTCAGCACGATGGTGATGTAACTATCGCCAACCCAGATCACGTTATCTGTCACCTTACGACAGATAGCAGCGAGATCAGCATGCGTATTCGTGTTGAGCGCGGTCGCGGTTATGTGCCGGCATCTAGTCGTTTATCCTCTGATGACGATGAGCGTCCAATTGGTCGTCTGCTGCTTGATGCATCATTCAGCCCAGTTGAACGTATTGCGTACTCGGTTGAATCAGCCCGTGTTGAGCAACGTACAGACTTAGACAAGTTAATCATTGATATGGAAACAAACGGCACTCTAGATCCTGAAGAAGCGATCCGCCGTGCGTCTACTATCTTAGCTGAGCAATTAGATGCATTCGTAGATTTACGTGATGTAACTGAGCCAGAAGAGAAAGAAGAGAAGCCAGAATTCGATCCTATTCTGCTTCGTCCAGTTGATGATCTTGAGCTAACAGTACGTTCAGCAAACTGTTTGAAAGCCGAGCAAATTCAATATATCGGTGATTTAGTTCAGCGCACTGAAGTTGAGCTTCTTAAAACGCCTAACTTAGGTAAGAAGTCTCTAACTGAAATTAAAGACGTGCTAGCTTCACGTGGTCTTTCTCTAGGTATGCGCCTAGAAAATTGGCCGCCTGCAAGCCTAGCTGAATAATCTAAATCACTATATTAGTTTAGTTAGAAGGATAGGGTCATGCGCCATCGTAAGAGTGGTCGTCAATTAAACCGTAACAGCAGCCATCGCAAAGCGATGTTCAGCAACATGGCTGGTTCTTTGGTGAAACATGAAATCATCAAAACAACTTTGCCTAAAGCTAAAGAGTTGCGCCGTGTAATTGAACCTTTAATCACACTGGCTAAGACTGACAGTGTAGCAAACCGCCGTTTAGCGTTTGCTCGCACGCGTGATAATGAAGTAGTTGGTAAATTATTCAGCGAAATCGGTCCACGTAATACAGACCGTCCTGGTGGTTACACTCGTATTCTTAAGTGTGGCTTCCGTGCTGGTGATAATGCACCAATGGCTTATATTGAACTAGTTGGTCGCCCAGCGACAAACGAAGAAGTTCAAGAAGACGCGCAGTCTGCAGAGTAAGTCGTAAAGACACCAAAAAGCCGAGCTTATGCTCGGCTTTTTACTTTCTAAAATTCACTACTAAAAATTCACTCTCAATAAAACAGCTCTATCAACCCTAAACATTACCATGCAATCTTGAAGCACCTAGCACCTAGCACTTAGCACCCAGCAATTAAGATCACATATAAAGATCAATTCGCGTTCTTTTATAGTTAAAATCACCTTCTATACAACTTAAATACAAGCTCATTTATAAAAAACACTGCCTAAATAGTCATAATACGAGTAATTTAGTGCTATTTTTACCCGTTTCGCTCGTATTTTGCGCGAACAGTCATTTTTTTCATAAAAACTTCAAAAAACAGTTGATCTCAATTCGGATCTCCCTATAATGCGCATCCACCGACACGGCGGACTGCTTACAAAAAAGCAAAACGACGAGTTGGTTAAGTCAAGTAAAACTGAGTTTTGAAAAAATAAA